>JAJPIH010000054.1 GCA_021324875.1 Alphaproteobacteria bacterium | reverse complement strand
TACGCGCTGTTTTTGACCCAATCGCCGCCGGCGTCGAGCGCGGCATACCCGGTCATCTCGCGCGAGACAAAATAGGGTGCCGCCAGGCTCGCATCGTCGACGGCGCGCCGGGCGCACCATTGGGCAAAGGCATCGGGCGACGCCGATTCGGTTTCGCTCCGGACCGGGCCGCTTCCGTCCAGGGTCAAACGGTTTCCGGCGGCGATCGGCAAATCCGCGCCGCCGCCGGCAAAACGGGCGCTTCCGGCGTAAACGACGATGCGCAACCCGTGTCCGTCCGCGCCGGCATCGACGTCATAGCGGCCCTCGCCGCCGAGCCACACCCCGCCGCGGGCGGTGTCGACCGCAACGCTCTCGCCCGGGTCGAAGCGGCCAAGATCAAGCTCGATGCGGCCGCTGCGGAGTGCGATTTCGGTCGAACCCGGCTCCAGGCGGATGATGGCGATCTCGGTACCGGAGGCAAGGTCGAGGCGATCGGGACCGATGCGAATCTCCAGGCGAGCGCTCGGATCGGTGCGCAGCGCCACCCCGGTCGCGACCGGATCATTAAGGACGCCGGGCGACCATTGCCCGTCGTCCGGTCCCCGGAAATCGACCCTGCCCAGCACCAGACTGAGCTGGCCGACACGGCGCGAAGGAGCGGCCTGCTGCGTCATGGCGCCGCTTGTGCCGCCGGATCTGGCGTCGAGAGGGGCGGTCGATCTTGGCGTCTCCGCGATAGAAGGCGAGACCGTCGAGAACAAAATCACCGCTGCAGCAAGCGCCGCACCGTTAAAATCGATACGCATGGCTCCCCTGTCGCCGCTCGCGCCTGCTCCGAATCTAACAAATTACGGGACGGTATAAACAATATTCGAAGGGCTCTATTTTTTTCGCCATTCGATATATCGGGAGGGCGGTCGCTTGCCGATAAGGATCATTATAGGCGGGTGCGAGTATGGATAAACGCCAGCACCAATTGACCGGATGAAGATGACGCAAACCCCTCCCGAAAATATCGCGATCGTGGTGCTGGGCCGGTCGGCGATGGCTTTGGCCGAACGGCTGCGCGCGGCGCTGCCCGGGGCGCGCATACATGGACCCCGCCACCGCGCCGGTGATTGCGACATTTTCTACGAGCGGGCGGTCGAGCATATTGCCGCGTTGTTTGCCGCCGGCCGGCCGATTGTTGGGATCTGTGCGAGCGGGATCTTGATCCGCGCCGTGGCATCGCTGCTCGCCGCCAAAGCCGCGGAACCGCCGGTGGTCGCCCTCGCCGAGGACGGCTCGGTCGCGGTGCCGCCCCTCGGCGGCCACCGCGGCGCCAACGCGCTCGCCCGCGTCGTCGCCGAAGCTGTCGGCGCAATTGCGGCGATCACCACCGCCGGCGACGTCAGATTGGGTCTGGCATTGGACGAGCCGCCGCCCGGCTGGCGCATCGCAAACCCGGAGCAGCTCAAGCCGGTCGCGGCGGCGCTGCTGGCCGGCGAACCGGTCGCGCTCGTCGAAGAAGCCGGCGGCGGCGATTGGCTGCGCGGGGCGCCGGTCACCTGGGTTGAGCGGGCCGGCGCGCGCGTTGTCGTCACCGACCGGACGCCGCCGACCGCCGCGTCGGCGACGCTTGTCTATCATCCGCCGGTCCTGGCGCTCGGGATCGGTTGCGCCAGCGGTTGCCCGGCCGACGAAATCGCCGAGCTGGCCGAAACGAGCTTGGCCGCGGCGGTCCTTGCCGCAGGCGCCGTGGCCGTAATCGTGTCGATCGACCGCAAGCTGGCCGAGCCGGGAATCACTGCTTTGGCCCACCGGCTCGACGTGCCGGCGCGGTTCTTCACCGCCGAAGAATTGCTGACCCAAACCGAGCGCTTGACCGAGCGCTCACCCGCGGTTTTCGCCGCAACCGGCTGCTGGGGCGTGGCCGAGGGCGCCGCGCTGTCGGCGGTCGGGCCCGCCGGAGCGCTGGTCGTGAGCAAGCGCAAGTCGCGGCATGCGACCTGCGCCATCGCCCGCGCCCCGCAACCCCTCGATACGGCCGCGATCGGTCGCGCCCGCGGCCGGCTGGCGATCATCGGCATCGGTCCGGGCGACAGCGCTTGGCGCACCCCGGAAGCCGATGCCGCGTTGGCCGCAGCCGAGGAGGTGGTCGGTCACCGCCTTTATCTCGACCTGCTCGGCGCGGCGATTGCCGGCAAGGGCCGGCACGCCAGTGCGCCGGGGGAGGAGGAACAGCGTGTCCGCCACGCCCTCGACCTTGCCGCCCAGGGCCGCAAGGTCGCGCTTGTCTCCTCCGGCGATGCCGGGATTTACGGCATGGCGCCGCTGGTGTTAGAACTCGTCGATCGCGAGGCGCGCCCCGAATGGCGATCGATCGAGATTGCCGTTTGCCCCGGCGTTTCGGCCATGCAGGCCGCCGCAGCGCGCGGCGGCGCCCCGCTCGGGCATGATTTTTGCGCGATATCGCTGTCCGACCTGTTGACCCCTTGGGAAGTGATCCACAACCGGCTCGAACACGCGGCCAAAGGCGATTTTGTGGTCGTGCTCTATAACCCGCGCTCGGCGCGGCGTGATCGCCAGTTCGCCGACGCGGCCGCCATCCTGCTGCGCCACCGCGCACCGCAAACACCGGTATTGGTCGCGCGCAATCTTGGCCGCACCGGCGAATCGAGCCGACTGATCGCGCTTTGCGACCTTCCCGCCGCCGACGGCATCGACATGCTCAGCCTGGTCATCATCGGCAATCGCTCGAGCCGGATCGTCGCCGGCGATCCGCCGCGACTTTACACACCGCGCGGCTATCTCGGCCGGGCGCCGTGAGTGTGCATTTCATCGGCGCCGGCCCGGGCGCGGCCGATCTGATCACGGTGCGCGGGCTGCGCCTGGTCGCGCGCTGCCCGGTCTGCCTCTATGCCGGCTCGCTGGTGCCGCGCGAGATTGTCGCCGCCGCCCCGCCCGGGGCGCTGGTCGTCGACACCGCGCCTCTGACCCTCGACGAGATTGTGGAGCATTTTGTCGCCGCCGACCGGCGCGGCCACGAGGTCGCCCGCCTGCATTCCGGCGATCCCTCGCTTTATGGCGCCATCGCCGAGCAGATCCGCCGGCTCGATGCGCTCGGCATCGCCTGGGACGTGACCCCCGGGGTCCCGTCTTTCGCCGCCGCCGCCGCCGCATTGGGCTGCGAGCTGACATTGCCCGAGATCGCTCAGACGGTGATCCTGACGCGCACCGCCACGCGCTCCTCGCCGATGCCCCCGGGCGAAGAACTGGCGCGCCTCGCAGCCAGCCGAACCACGCTGGTCGTCCATCTGTCGGTGACCAACCTTGCTGCAATCGTGCGCACCCTGACCGGGTTTTACGGCGCCGCCTGCCCGGCGGTTGTCGCCTACCGTGTCAGCTGGCCCGAGCAGCGATTGATCCGCGGCACGCTCGGCGACATCCACGCCCGGGTCAAGGCGGCGCGGATCACGCGCAGCGCGCTGATCCTCATTGGCCCCGCTCTCGCCGGCGCCGCCGCCGCCACCGCCGAGAGCCGTCTTTACGACCCGAGCCACTCTCATTTGCTGCGCCCGCGGCGGCCCTAGCGCCGCGCTTTTGGCCGCACTTGCGAGCCGGTGCGCATGCCCTCACTTTGCCCTCAGCAAGCGGTTTGGAGAGACAGGCGTGGCATTGTCTTCTGCGGCACATTGGCCAAGTGCCGCCGCGTCGGGCAGCGAGCGCGCCGCAAGGCGCGTGGTAGCGGTTTGGCTGCTCTGCGTCTGCGCGTTGATCTATCTGATGGTCGTGGTGGGCGGCATCACCCGGTTGACCTTGTCCGGCCTGTCGATCACCCAGTGGCACCCGATCATCGGCGTCATTCCGCCGTTAAGCCACGGCCAATGGGAGGCGGCCTTTGCCCGCTACCAGCAGGTGCCGGAATACCGCGCGCTCCACGACGGAATGAGTCTCTCCGACTTCAAGACAATTTTCTTTTGGGAATACGCTCACCGCCTGCTCGGCCGGCTGATCGGCCTTGTCTTTGCCGTGCCGCTCGCCTGGTTCTGGTCGCGTCGCCGCCTGCCGCGTGGGCTCGGCCCGCCGCTGCTCGGCATTTTGGGGCTCGGCTTCGCACAGGGCCTGCTCGGCTGGTATATGGTCGAAAGCGGGCTGGCCGACCGCGTCGAGGTCAGCCAATACCGCCTCGATGCCCATCTGCTGCTGGCGCTCGCGATCTACAGCTTGATCCTGTGGACGGCGCTCGGTTTGCTCGGATCGGCGCCCTCGCCGCGACGGGGGACCCATTCCAGCGAGACAACAGGGCGGGCCGCCGATGTCGGGGTCGGCTGGCGGCGAGCGGCAAACGGCTTGATCGCCCTGGTCGGGTTGACGATCGCCGCCGGCGGGTTTGTCGCCGGGAACCGCGCCGGGCTCACCTACAATACCTTTCCGTTGATGGATGGTCAGTTCGTCCCGGCCGGTTATGCCGCACTGCATCCGTTTTTCCGCAACTGGTTCGAAAACATCCCGGCGGTGCAGTTCGATCACCGCCTGTTGGCGGAGACGACTTTTGTCTATGTGCTGGCGCTGGCGGCGATCGGCATCGCCCGTCCCCTCCCCCGGCGCATCCTGACGGCGCTAATCGCACTTCTTCTGGTCGCGACGCTTCAGCTGGCGCTTGGCGTCTCGACCTTGCTGCTGGTCGTGCCGATCCCGCTGGCCGCCGCCCATCAGGCGGGCGCGGTGTTGCTGCTGACCGCGGCGATCGTGTTTCGTCACGTCCTGCGTCCGGCCCGCGAGATGGACGCAAAAGCTGGCGCGCCCATATAGTTGCCGACAGCGCGCGCGGGAGACGATCATGGCGGATCAGGACGAGTTCCGATCACCGACCCTGGAAGAGTGGCGGGCGCTTGCCGCCCGGGAATTGCGCGGCAAGCCGCTCGAGGGGCTCGACTGGCTGACCCCCGAGGGGCTGCGCGTCAAGCCGCTCTACACCGCCGCCGATCTCGATGCGATCGCGGCGCAGGGGTATCCGCTCGCTGGGTTGCCCGGCTTCCCGCCTTATTTGCGCGGCCCACGGGCGACGATGTACGCCAACCGGCCGTGGACGATCCGGCAGTATTCGGGTTTTTCGACCGCCGAGGATTCGAACCGCTTCTACCGCGAGAACCTGAAGGCCGGGCAGATGGGGCTGTCGATCGCGTTCGACCTCGCCACCCATCGCGGCTATGACAGCGACCACCCGCGGGTCATCGGCGATGTCGGCAAGGCCGGAGTGGCCATCGACAGCGTCGAAGACATGAAAATCCTGTTCGACGGCATCCCGCTCGACAAGATGAGCGTGTCGATGACGATGAACGGCGCGGTGCTACCGGTTCTCGCCAGTTTCATTGTCGCCGCCGAAGAGCAAGGCGTTCCCCAGCAGAAACTACAAGGCACGATCCAAAACGATATTCTGAAAGAATTTATGGTGCGCAACACCTATATTTATCCGCCCGGGCCGTCGATGGCGATCGTTGCCGATATCATCGAATATACCGCGCGCCATATGCCGAAATTCAATTCGATCTCGATTTCCGGCTACCATATGCAGGAAGTCGGCGCGACGGCGGTACAGGAATTGGGGTTCACCCTCGCCGACGGTCTCGAATATGTCCGCGCGGCGTTGTCGCGGGATTTGCAGATCGACGAGTTCGCGCCGCGTCTGTCGTTCTTTTTCGGCATCGGCATGAATTTCTTTATGGAGATCGCGAAATTGCGCGCCGCCCGCCTGTTATGGGCGCGGCTGATGCGCCAGTTCGCGCCGCGCGATCCGGCGAGCTTGGCGTTGCGCACCCACTGCCAGACTTCGGGGGTCAGCCTGACCGAGCAGGACCCGCACAACAACATCATCCGCACGACGATCGAGGCGCTGGCGGCAGTACTCGGCGGGACCCAATCGCTGCACACCAATTCCTTTGACGAAGCCCTGGCGCTGCCGACCCCGGCCTCGATGCGGGTCGCCCGCAACACCCAGCTGATCCTCGCCGAAGAAAGCGGCGTGACCCATGTCGTCGACCCGCTCGGCGGCAGCTATTACCTCGAAAGCCTGACCCATTCGCTGGCCGAGGCGGCGGCGGCACTGATTGACGAAGTCGAGACCATGGGCGGCATGACCAAGGCGGTTGAGGCCGGGATGCCGAAGCTCAGGATCGAAGAAGCGGCGGCCCGCCGCCAGGCGGCGGTCGACCGCGGCGAGGAAACGATCGTCGGCGTCAACAAGTATCAATCGGGTACGACGCCGGAAGTCGAATTGCTTGATGTCGACAATTCGGCGGTGCGCTCCGCCCAGATCGCTCGGCTCGCCGAGCTGCGCCGCACGCGGGACCCCGAGCGCTGCCGGGCCGCGCTCGACGCCTTGACCGAGGCGGCGCGCAGCGGCCGTGGCAATCTGCTTGAGCTGTCGATTGCGGCGATGCGGGCGCGCGCCACCGTCGGCGAGGTCTCGGACGCGCTCGAACGGGTATACACCCGTCACCGTGCGCAGATCCGCGCGGTTTCGGGCGTCTATGGCGGGCATTACGAGGGTGATGAAGGGTTTCGCCGGATCCAGCGCGAGATCGCGGCGTTTGCCCGCGACGAGGGCCGGCGGCCGCGCATGCTGGTGGTCAAGCTCGGTCAGGACGGCCATGACCGCGGCGCCAAGGTCATCGCCACCGCCTTTGCCGATATCGGCTTTGACGTCGATATTGGCCCGCTGTTCCAGACGCCCGAGGAGGCGGCGCGCCAGGCGGTCGAAAACGATGTTCATGTCGTCGGCGTGTCGAGCCAAGCCGCCGGCCACAAAACCCTGGTCCCGGCGCTGATCGAGGCGCTCAAGCGCGAGGGGGCCGGCGATATCCTGGTCGTTTGCGGCGGGGTGATCCCGCCTAAGGACTACGATTTCCTGAAAAAGGCCGGGGTCAGCGCGATCTATGGCCCCGGCACCAACATCCCTGCGGCCGCCGCCGAAATCCTCAGTCTGATCCGCAGCCACCGGATCGCCGCGTGAGGTTCAGGCGCCGATCGCGGGGCGAGTCATAAGCTCGGCGCAACCGCCAGCGCGGCGCGGCGGTTCGCTGCGCGCAGGGGTGCCCCCTCTCAGGCGGCGCCCATCGGCTTGTACGACCCGGCGATCCGGCCGGCGCGCTCGAAGAGCTCCTTTGCCTCGGCGCTGGTGAAGGCCTGCATCGTCGCTGCATCGGTAATTCCGCCGCCTCCCGCCGCCACCAGAGCCAGGATCGAGGCCGTCTTGGCGTCGGGCATCTCGCTGATCACCAGAAAATCATGGTGGCCCATCGTAAAATAGAGATGCAGCAATTTGCCGCCGGCTTGTTCGCATACCCTCGCGATCATGGCATGGCGATCCTCCGGCTTGGCGAGACCGCCGCTTATATATTCGCGCGTAAAACGGCCCTGGGTGACAAAAATCGGCATCGCGACCTCCCCGGTCCTTGGCTGTTTGATGGCAGCTTAAATTCCCCCATCTTTACGAAGGGGCCGTCCAAGATTGCGCTTTTGCCAGCTTCCGAGCAAGCCGATTGATCTGGAGATTTGCGGATGCCGTTGCCCGGACGGAAAAGCGGCGTCGCATGGCCTATTCGGTTGTCGCCACCGATCAGTGCCGCTCAGCCGGACAGGCGCGCGAAATAGTCGAGGTCTTTGGGGCGCGGGTGCCAATCCGTGTTGCTCGGCCATTCTTGGGTGCGGCCGGCCATGCGGGCGCCATAGCGCACTCGGAACAGCAAACTGCGCTCGGGTCCGTTGATATATTCGTGCAACTCGCCGGGCGGGTGGACGACAAGCATGCCGGGAGCGACGTCGATGGTTTCATCGGGCGTGCGCATTTTGCCGCCGCCTTCGAAGCAGAAATAGATCTCGGTCGCATCGGGGTGGCAATGATAGGGGCTTGTCTGCCCGGGTTCCCAACAGGCGATCGCGACATCGCCCTCGCTGACCCGGCCCAATACCTTTTCGACATGGCGTTTGGGGTCGAAGCGCTGTTCGTTTTTCAGGTTGAAGCTGTACATTTCTTCCTCATCGTTTCACCCTCCAGGCTAATCCCCCTATTCGCTCGGCAGCAACCAAAAGCCGAACGCGAAGCAATCACCTGTGTCTGCTCCTGGGTGGTCTGCCCCTCGATGATCTGCCCCTGGGTGCTTGCGCCACTGGACGCGCGGCGGTGGTCGCCATAGCTTTGGCGCGACAGACCGGATGGAGGACGGAATGACCCAGGCGCGGCGCTTGCGCGAGCGATTGCAGCGGGACGGAATGATCGTGGCGCCCGGCGCCTATGACGGGTTGACCGCAAAGCTCGTCGCGCAAGCCGGGTTCGAGGCGGTCTACATGACCGGCGCCGGCACCGCGGCGGGTCTCGGCTATCCCGATTTCGGCCTGGTGACAATGTCGGAAATGGTTGCCAACACCCGGCGCATGGTCGCCGCCGTGGCGGTGCCGGTCATCGCCGATGCCGATACCGGCTATGGAAACGAACTCAACGTATTCCGCACGGTGCGCGAATATGAAAGCGCCGGCGTGGCGGCAATCCATATCGAGGACCAGGGCTTCCCGAAAAAATGCGGCCATCTCGACGACAAGGAGATCGTGCCGCGCGAGGAGTGGCTGGCCAAGATCCGCGCCGCCGCCGCGGCCCGCCGCGACCTTGATTTTATCATCATCGCCCGCACCGACGCGCGCGCCGTCGCCGGGTTTGACGAGGCCGTCGCCCGCGCCAATGCCGCCCTTGCCGCCGGCGCCGATATGGCCTTTGTCGAGGCGCCGCAAACTTTAGACGAGGTCGCGGCGGTTCCGCGCCTGGTCAACGGGCCCTGCCTGTTGAACGTGGTTTACGGCGGCAAGACCCCCGACCTCGATCTGCGCGAGGCCGAGGCCATGGGCTACAGGCTCGCGATCCTCCCCGGCCTGTTAATCAAATGTGTCGTCGGCATCTGCGAAGAGAAGCTCGCCGAATTGAAGACCATCCACCGCCATCCGCACCCGCCCAAAGAGATGACCGTGGGTGAGATGTTCGGCCGCGTCGGGGCGGAGGAATGGGATGCGCGCCGCACGCAATTCCGCGCTCCCGGACCGCTGCGCAACGCTGCGGAATAACGTCTTGGCGAGCATCGGTCGACCGATATTGCGTCCATCCGGCGGGCGGGGATCCCGGCGCTCGCTGCGGGCCTCGCCGATCACGGCCGCGAGCGACGGCGATCTGGGAGCGGTTTTGCGCCTCGGCGACGACCGATCCCGGCGCCCTCGCCCGATCGCCAGCTCGCTTCGGAATGCGCATCTTGGCCGTAATGCGCATCTTGGCACCGCCCTCACCGAACGCGTGCTCTACCGCGACGGGCTGATGCTGGTCATCGACAAGCCGGCGGGCATTCCGGTGCATGCCGGGCCGGGCGGCGGTCCCAATCTCGAAGCCGGCTTTGACGCATTGCGGTTTGGCCTGCCATATCCGCCGGCCCTCGCCCACCGCCTCGATCGCGACACCAGCGGTTGTCTGGTGCTCGGCCGCCACCCGAAGGCGCTGCGCCGGCTCGCCGCGCTGTTCGCGGCGGGCAGGGTCGAGAAGGTCTACTGGGCGGTCGTCGAGGGGCGCCCGCCGGATGAAGAGGGCCGGATCGAAACCGGGCTCAAGAAACTCGCCCGCGGCAGCGGCTGGCGAATGGTCGTCGACGCGGCCGGACAGCCCGCGATCACCGAATACCGCGTGCTTGCCGTAGGCGGCGGGCGCGCCTGGCTCGAATTGCGGCCGCGCACCGGCCGCACCCATCAGATCCGGGTGCATTGCGCGGCCCTCGGCGCACCGATCGTCGGCGACCCCGTTTATGGCCAAGGCGGCGACCGGCTTTTGTTGCCCGCGCGCGCGATCGCCGTGCCGCTTTACCCGGCACGGCCGCCGGTCGGGGTCGTCGCGCCGCCGCCGCCGCACCTCGTCGCTGCCCTCGCCCGGTTTGGCTATGATCCGCAGCGCGAGACGACCGAAGAGACGAGCGGCCCGTGAGCAACACAGAGATCGAAATCCGGCGGCTGTCGCCGGTCGAGGCTGCGGTCTATCGCACCCTTCGCCTGGAGGCGCTGCGGACCGCGCCCGCCGCCTATAGCAGCACCTATGCCTTTGAACACGATCAGCCGCTGTCCTGGTTTGCGGACCGGCTTACGCAATCCACCGTGTTCGGCGCGTTGATTGGCGACGATTTGGTCGGCATCGCGGCGTTTGTCGCAAAGCAGGGGGAAAAGGAAAAACACAAGGGGCTCCTCGTCGGCATGTATGTGCGGCCCTCGGCGCGCCGGCGCGGCATCGGCCGTCTTCTGGCCGCGGCGGTCATCGATCACGCCCGCTCTCGGGTCGAGATCCTGTTGCTCTCGGTCATTGCCGGCAACGACGCCGCGCGCCGCCTTTACGCGAGCCTCGGCTTTGCCGCCTACGGGGTAGAGAAAAACGCGTTGAAGCAAAACGGCCGTTACTGGGACGATGTGCTGATGGCATTACCGCTCACGCTGCATGAGGCCGCGGCATGATCCCACGCTATAGCCGTCCTGAAATGGCGCGGATCTGGGAGCCGGAGAACCGTTTTCGCATCTGGTTCGAGATCGAAGCGCTGGCCTGCGAGGCGCAGGCCGCACTCGGCGTCATCCCCGATGAGGCCGCACGCGCGGTGCGGGAACGCGGGCGCTTTGAGATCGAGCGCATCGACGAAATCGAGCGCGAAACCCGCCACGACGTGATCGCGTTCCTGACCAACCTCGCCGAGCATATCGGCCCCGAGGCGCGGTTTCTGCATCAGGGCATGACCTCGAGCGACGTGCTCGACACCGCGCTCGCGGTCCAACTCAAGCAGGCCGCCGACCTGCTGCTCGCCGATCTCGACCGGTTGCTCACCGCACTCAAGCGCCGGGCCGACGAGCACAAATACACGCCGACCGTCGGACGCAGTCACGGCATCCACGCCGAGCCGACGACTTTCGGCCTTAAACTCGCCGGGCATTGGGCGGAATTCGCCCGCAACCGGGCGCGGCTCGCCGCTGCCCGCGACGAGATTGCGACCTGCGCGATTTCGGGGGCGGTCGGCACCTTTGCCAATATCGACCCGCGGGTCGAAGACTATGTCGCCAAAAGGCTTGGCCTCAGGCCCGAGCCGATCTCGACGCAAGTTATCCCGCGCGATCGCCATGCCCAGTTTTTCATGGCCTTGGCCTTGATTGCGGCGGGCATCGAGCGGTTGGCGACCGAGATCCGCCACCAGCAGCGCACCGAGGTGCGCGAGGCCGAGGAATATTTTTCGCCCGGGCAAAAGGGCTCCTCGGCGATGCCGCACAAGCGCAATCCGGTGCTGTCTGAAAACCTGACCGGGCTGGCGCGGCTGATCCGCGCCTGCGTGACGCCGGCGCTTGAAGATGTGGCGTTGTGGCATGAGCGCGACATCTCGCATTCCTCGGTGGAGCGGGTCATCGCACCCGATACGACAATCGCCCTTGATTTCGCGCTCGTCCGGCTGACCGGGCTGGTCGACCGGCTTGTCGTCTATCCCGAACGGATGCGCGAGAACCTCGAATCGCTGGGTGGGCTCGTCGATTCACAACGCGTGCTGCTGGCCTTGACCCAGGCGGGCATGAGCCGCGAGGACGCTTACGCCGCCGTCCAGCGGCAGGCGATGGCGGCCTGGGAGGGCAAGGGTCGCTTTGTCGATCTGTTGAAGCAGGATGGCGAAATCGCCCGCCATCTCGATGCGCGCGCGATCGACGACTTGTTCGATCCCACCTATCATTTCAAGCACGTCGACACGATTTTTCGCCGCGTATTCGGCGAGTGAACCCGTCTTGCCCGCCCGCGGCGCCTTGGTGCAGGACGGGCCGGCGGTGATGCGCCTCGGCCATGCGCTATTGAACGGGCCGCACCGGCTGCTTGCTGCTAATATCGTGAAGACAAGGGTCTCGGATTAGACGGAGAACGCCATGAGTTCGCTGCGCAGCCGCAACGGTCCGCGGATCAAATATACGCCGCAGGAAGCCGCTCCCTATGAGACGATCAGCGTCGACAAGCTGACGCCGATCATTGGCGCCGAGATCGGCGAAGTCGACCTTTCCGCACCGACCAATCGCCAGATGGACGAGATCCATCGCGCATTGGCTGAAAACCTGGTGATCTTCTTCCGCGACCAGCATCTGACCCCGGAACAGCACCTCGCCTTTGGCCGCCGTTTTGGCGAATTGCATATCCATCCGGCCGCACCCTCGGAGCCCGGCCACCCCGAATTGATGATTATCCACGCCGACCAAGACAGCCCGCGCGCCAATGGCGAAGGCTGGCATTCGGATGTGTCGTGCGACCCCGAGCCGCCGATGGGCTCGATCCTCTACATCCGCAAATGTCCGCCGCGCGGCGGCGACACCTTGTTCGCCAATATGTACGCCGCCTATGAGGCGCTATC
>JAJPIH010000107.1 GCA_021324875.1 Alphaproteobacteria bacterium | reverse complement strand
GGCGGTCGCCTATTGGCGCACGCTGCCCTCCGACCCCGGGGCCAAATATGATCGGGAAGTGCGGCTCAACGCCGCCGACATCGCCCCGCATGTAACCTGGGGGACCAGCCCACAGGACGTCGCACCGGTCACCGGCCGGGTTCCGGACCCGGCAGAGGTCGAGGATCCGCTCAAGCGCGCGGCGATGATCCGCTCGCTCGAATACATGAAATTGCGGCCCAACACGCAGCTTGCCGACATCACGATCGAGCGCGTCTTTATCGGTTCGTGCACCAATGGCCGCATCGAAGATTTGCGCGCCGCCGCGGCGATCGCCAAAGGCCGGCGCGTGGCGCCGGGGGTGCGGGCGCTGGTGGTGCCCGGCTCGGGTCTGGTCAAGCGCCAGGCCGAGGCCGAGGGGCTCGATCGCATCTTTGTCGAGGCCGGGTTAGAATGGCGTGAGCCGGGCTGTTCAAACTGCATGTCGATGAATAACGACCGGGCGATGAACGGCGAACGCATCGCCTCGACCTCGAACCGCAATTTCGAAGGCCGCCAGGGGCCGGGGGCGAAGACCCATCTGATGGGTCCGGCGATGGCCGCCGCTGCCGCCGTTACCGGCCGTCTGACCGATGTACGGCAATTGGGCTGAGATGTGAACGAGCGGAGCGTCGCCCAGGCCGATCGGGGGCGCGGCCGGCGCCGTTCGTCCCGGTTGGGGATCGAGCGTCCGGTATGGCGCATGCCGCCGATATCGGCCGCGGCATCCACGGCGTTCGCAGCGGCAAGCGTTGACGATCGGGCGGCGCAAGCCGCAAGCGCGCAGTGGGCGGCATTCGTGGCCCGTTTCGCGACGAGGCGCGCGATCGCGGCCGAGGCGGCGCAACCGGATTTCTTGGACCAGGAGCGAGAATGGAAAAATTTACCGAACTGAGCGGGGTTGCGGCCCCGTTGCCGATCGTCAATCTCGACACCGACAAGATTTTCCCGTCGATTTACCTTAAAACGATCGTGCGGACCGGGCTGGCAAAATGGCTGTTGGCGGAAATCCGCTTTCGCCCCGATGGCTCGGAAGATCCCGATTTCGTGCTCAACCAGGCGCCCTATCGCAATGCCCGGATCCTGATCGGGGCCGACAATTTTGGTTGCGGGTCGAGCCGCGAGCACGCTCCGTGGGCGCTGCTGGATTTTGGCATTCGCTGTGTGATTGCCCCCAGCTTCGCCGATATCTTTTACAATAACTGCTTCAAGAACGGTCTGTTGCCGATCGCACTGCCGAAAGAGACCGTCGATCTGCTGATGGAAGACGCCAAAAAGGGCGCCAATGCGGTCATGACGATCGACCTGCCGAACCAGACGATCACCCGGCCGGATGGGGAGAAGATCCGCGTCGAGATCGATCCGTTCCGCAAGCACGGCCTGCTCAACGGGCTCGACGACATCGGGCTGACCGAGCAGAAAGGCGCCGAGATCGCCGGCTATGAAGAGCGTGCGCGGGCGGCGCGGCCCTGGCAATTCGGTCTGACCCAGCGCTGAACCGATTTCGGTTATTCTAAGGGTCTTGGCCGGGCCGCGACCCGGTCGTCACTGGCGGCCCGGCTCGCTTCCGGGCACGCCGCGGGGGTGCCGCAATGGCTCAATCACAGTCGAACCGCAGGGTGCTGGTGTTGCCGGGCGACGGCATCGGCCCCGAGATCATGCACGAGGCGCTGCGCGTTGTTCATTTCTTTGACCGGCGCCATATCGCCAGCTTCGACATTGCCGAGGACCTAGTCGGCGGCGCCGCTTACGACGCTTACGGCACCCCGCTCCGCGACGCCACGCTGCTCAAGGCGCTGGCCAGCGACGCGGTGCTGTTCGGCTCGGTCGGCGGCCCGAAATGGGAAAAGCTGCCGTTCGAATTGTGGCCCGAGCGCGGCCTGTTGCGCCTGCGCAAGGAGATGGCGCTGTTCGCCAATTTGCGCCCGGCGGTGGTGTTCGACGCGCTGGCCGAGGCCTCGAGCTTGAAGCGCGAGCTGGTCGCCGGGCTTGATTTAGTGATTGTGCGCGAGCTGACCGGCGGCATTTATTTCGGTGAGCCGCGCGGGATCGAGACCTTGGCCGACGGGAGCCGGCGCGGGATCAACACCGAGGTCTATGACGAAAGCGAAATCGAGCGCGTTGTCCGGGTCGCCTGCGAATTGGCGCGCAAACGCGACGGCCGGGTGTGCGAGGTCGACAAGGCCAATGTCATGGAATCGGGCGGGTTGTGGCGCGAGGTTGCGCAACGGGTCCGCGATACCGAATACCCGGATATCGAATTGTCGTTCATGTATGCCGACAATTGCGCGATGCAGCTGGTGCGCAACCCGAAGCAGTTTGATGTGATCGTCACCGGCAATCTGTTTGGCGACATCCTGTCGGACTGCGCGGCGATGCTGACCGGCTCGCTCGGCATGCTGCCTTCGGCCTCGTTGGGCGAAGCGGACGCCACCGGCCGCCGCCGGGCCCTTTACGAGCCGGTCCATGGCAGCGCTCCCGACATCGCCGGCAAAAATCTCGCCAACCCGCTCGCCTGCATCCTGTCGCTGGCGATGATGCTGCGCTACTCATTCGATATGGGCGAGGAGGCCGATCTGGTCGAAAACGCCGTGCGCCGCACGCTTGCCGCGGGGGTGCGCACCAACGACATCGCCGGATCGGGGATGCGCGGGGTTTCAACGCGGGAAATGGGCGACGCGGTATTGCGCGAACTCGAACACTTGGTCTGACCATCGCCGACCCCGCCGCCTCGCCGAGTGGATGGAGGAGACCCCATGCAGATGCGAAAACTGGGCCGCACCGGGCTCGAAGTTTCGGTTTTGGGTTTTGGCTGCGGTGCGGTGGGCGGCCTGATGGTCAAAGGCGCCGCCGCCGACCAGGAACGGGCGGTGGCGCGCGCGCTTGAACTCGGCATCAACTACTTCGACACCGCCGCGATGTATGGCAACGGCGAGTCGGAGCGCAATTTGGGCCGGGTGCTGAAGAACCTGAAACCGCAGCTCTATCTCGGCACCAAGGTGCGCATCCCGGCAGCCGAGCGGCACAACATCGCCGCCGCCGTGACCGCCTCGCTCGAGGCGAGCCTGCAGCGCCTGCAGCGTGACGCGGTCGATTTGTTCCAGCTGCACAACCATATCGGCGGCGACGACCGCGACGGCGCCCTTGCGCCCGAGATCGTGTTGGGCGAAGTCGTGCCGGCCTTCGAACGGCTGCGCCAGCAGGGCAAGACCCGGTTTTTCGGCATCACCGCGGTCGGCGATACCGCGGCCCTGCACCGGGTCGCCGACGCCCGCGCCTTCGACACCGCCCAGGTCAGCTACAACATGCTCAACCCGAGCGCCGGCACAACGGTGGCCGCGGGTTATCCGGCGCATGATTTCGCCAATCTGTTGGCCCACACCGCCGCCGCCGAGATGGGCGTCATCGCCATCCGGGTGCTTGCCGCCGGCGCGCTGAGCGGCTCGGAGGAACGTCATCCGCTGGGCTCGCCGAGCGTCGCGCCGATCGGTTCGGGGGGCAGCTATCGCACCGATGTCGAACGTGCCCGGCGGCTCGAACCGCTGCTGCGCGAAGGCCATGCCGGCAGCCTGGTCGAAGCGGCGATCCGCTTTGCCATCACGCATCCGGCGGTGTCGACCGCGCTGGTCGGCATCTCGACCCTCGAGCAGCTTGAATATGCCGCTGCCGCCGCCGACAAGGGCCCGCTGTCGCCGGCGGCGCTCGCCCGCCTGGCGGAGCTGCAGCGCGGATTTGTCGGCGAGCCGCGCTGAACAAAGCCGGCCCTAGCCGCTGCCCTCCGGCAGCGGGCGCGGTCGCCGCGGTGCGTGGCCAAACCCGATCCTGTCACAAAAACGTCATGCCCGTTTAACAGCGGCGCAACCGGCGGTCATTCGTATGGGCCGTATTTTGCAACGCTCGAGAGGATCATCGATGCGCAAGCAGCGCACTTTCGCGCGGCTCACGGGCTTGGCCCTGGGCGTCGCCGGCTTTGCCTTTGCCGCGACGGGGGGGCCGGCGGGAGCGGTCGAGGCGGGCCACAACGCCGACCCGGCGACGACGACCCCGATCCACCATGTCGTCGTGATCTTTCAGGAAAACGTGTCGTTCGACCATTATTTTGCGACCTATCCCACGGCCCTCAATCCGGCCGGCGAGCCCCGCTTCGTCGCCCGCAAAGACACACCTGCGGTCAACGGTCTGGGTCTGGTCGTCAATGGCAAACCGCAGGGCGTGCTGTTGACCCGCAACCCGAATGCGCTCAACCCGGCGAACGGGCCAGCCGCGATCAACCCGTTCCGGCTCGACCGCGCGCAGGCTTCGACCTGCGACCAGGACCACAATTACGGCGCCGAACAGGCAGCCTATGACAAGGGGCTGATGGACGCTTTTCCCGCCAATACCGGGGCCGATAAGTGCGGGCCCTACGATTACGGCAAAGGCACCGGTCTGGTGCTCGGCTATTTCGACGGCAACACGGTGACGGCGTTGTGGAACTACGCTCAGCATTATGCAATGAGCGACAATTTTTATGGCACCACCTTCGGGCCGTCGACCCCCGGCGCCCTCAATCTGGTGGCCGGCAACACCTATCCCACCACACCCTCGGCGCCGACCCCAAAAGTCGTGCCAAACAATGCCGGACCCGGAACGCTGATCGGCGATCTCGATCCGACCGGAGATGTCTGTTCACGCGGGCTGACGGTGCGGCTCGGCGGCAAAAACATCGGCGACCTGTTGAACGCCAAGGGAGTCTCCTGGGGGGCGTTTATGGGGGGCTTCAATCTCGGCATCACCAACCCCAACGGCACCACCGGCTGCAAGCGGTCGAGCCCGGCGAGCGCCGCCAATGGCGGACCCGCCGCCGACTACATTCCGCATCATGCGTGGTTCCAATATTTTCCGTCGACCGCCAACCTGACCCATGCGCGGCCCGCCTCAATCGCCGAGATCGGCCATGCCGGCCCGGCCAATCATCAATACGACATCGACGACTTTTTCGCGGCAGTGAAGGCAGGCAATTTGCCCGCGGTCAGCATTCTGAAGGCGATCGCCGCACGGGACGGACACGCCGGCTATTCCGATCCGTTGTTGGAGCAGCCCTATATTGTCGATACCGTTAATACGATCATGAATTCGCGCTATTGGAAGGACACGGCGATCTTTATTACCTACGACGATTCGGACGGCTGGTACGACCACCAGATGGGCCCGATCGTCAATTCGTCGGCCTTCAGCCAGTCGAACCCGCAATATGCCGATGCGCTCAACGGGCCCGGGCGATGCGGCAACGGCGCGCCGCTCGGCGGCATTCAAGGACGCTGCGGCTACGGACCGCGGCTGGTGCTGCTGACGATTTCGCCCTACGCAAAAGCGAATTTTGTCGATGGCACACTGACCGACCACGGCTCGATCCTGCGCTTTATCGAGGATAATTGGCGGACCGGCACAATCGGCGGCGGTTCGGCCGATCAGATCGCCGGTTCGCTCGACAACATGTTCGATTTCCGCAACGGCAATAATCGCCGGCTGATCCTCGACCCGGCCAGCGGCGAGCCGCGCGGCGACTAGGCTTGAAGCGACGATGCAAGCGCGGCGGCGGATGACAAAAACAAAACGCCGGGCGATGCTAGACCGCCTTTCTCGCTCAGAAGAGACCGCGCCATGGCGATCGTTCGACCTTTCCCCGCCGGGGGATACCGCTTTATCAGCCACCAGTTCCAATATTCCGGCGGGGTCGCGGCCGAGCCCGGATTTCGCATCGAGCGCGCGCGCTTTGGCAAACCCGTGCCGCTGCGCCAAGGTTTTGATGCGATCGCAAACTATCTCGCCGGCTGCGGCCGCCCGCCGACCGCGTTGTGCGCCTGCGAGCTGCGCTCTCCGGCGCAATTTACCGATGCCGGGTTCGTCGCGTTCAATCGGCACTATGTCGAGCGGCTGGCCGCCTGGGGGATCTTTCGCGACGAGGTCAACCCTATTGCCCGCTCGAATGTCTGCCCGGAAATCGATCCGCCCGCGGCCCCGTCCTTTTACGCGTTCAGCTACACGGTGCCGGACGCCAACCGCCCGGCGCGCAGCTTTGTCGCCGCCGGCAGCGGCGAAGCGCCCGACGGCGGTCCCAGCTATCAAGGCCGCATCATCCGGCATGGCGACCAGTCGCCCGCCGCGATGCGCGAGAAAGCCCGTTTCGTGCTCGAGGTCATGGAGCAACGGATGGCCGCGCTCGGCTTTGGCTGGGCGGAGGTTACCGCGACCCAGGTCTATACGGTCTTCGACATCCACCCGCTGCTGCCCGACGAGTTCGTCGGTCGCGGGGCGAGCCCGGCTGGCTTGACCTGGCATTTCGCGCGCCCGCCGGTGCAGGGTCTCGATTTCGAGGTGGATGTGCGCGCCGTCGCCCATGAATTGGTGATCTGACAGGCGGCGCCATCGACCTATAATGAAGCCCGTCAGTAGGCTTTTTGGCGCTTGTTGTAGCGGGCGTTTTCCGCTCGGCCGCGTGCACCCGGGGGCCGCGCGATGATGGCCGAAAAGACCGCAACACCCTTTCGATGTGACCGGGAGCACGCTTTTTTGGGCATGATGATCTCCTGGCAGGAAGGAGATGGGGCAGCTGGGTCTTCCGGACTTGGCCGCGATCGCGATCAATCCCCCAAAATTGTCTGCGGGATATTCGGCATAGGAGCTTCCGATCATGCATGAGACCGCCCTGGTCCGCGACGTCGTCCGTCGCGTCGACGATCTCGTCCGTTCGACCGGCGCCCGGCGGGTATTGCGGGTCAAGGTATGGCTTGGTGCGCTCAGTCATCTCTCGCCGGCGCATTTCCGCGAGCACTATGCCGTCGAGGCGCGGAACACGCCTGCCGGCGAAGCCTTATTGGAGATCGAAGCGTCGACGGACCTCGATGATCCGCAGGCCCAGCATGTCCGGCTGGAGAGCGTGGACCTCGATGAGTGAGCCCACGCGATACCGCATAAGGCCAAGGCGCCGGGGGCGCCGCAAGCGGGTCGCGGACGGCCTCGTCGTCGTCGACGACCGGACGTGCGCTGCGCTAACCCTCTACGCTCCGGGCGAAACCAGGGCTCGTCGCGTTCAGGATGCGGCGCTGTTCGCAATCGGCATATGCGCCGCCACGGCTTCGCTCGGCCCGACCTGCGGCGGCGTGAACTCGGCCGGCATGGGCCCGCTGGCAAGGGGTCCAGCGCCCGCCGGTGCCATCGGCGCGGAAAAAAGCCGCTCCCACAACAGGCGGATGCTGCGGCATGTGGTCTCGTGGACATAGACGTGTCCCTGCTGATCGAAGCCGAACAGCGTCGCCTCCGGGTCGTTCCGGATCGCCTGGAAGGCCCGGTTGATCGCGCCGAAATACTCGCCGAGCCGGTCCACACTACCGAGCCGCGTATGGCGCAGCAGGTCTGCGAGGCCGACGGCATGCAGCGGCGCCACGGCGTGCGCATCCGGTCCGTCGCGGCCCAGCTCGAAAAACACTTGCGACAATAGGAAATCGCCCTTGATCAGTTCGAAGAGCTGCGCTGCCTCCTCCGGCATGCAGGCGGCAAGCGTGGCCGCGTGGACCGGCGCCGCGTCCCGCGTAGGACCGGCGATCTGGGCGAGGCTCGCAGCGATTTCGCGTTCGAGCCAGCGACGCACTTCGATCGGGGCCGATCTGATCTGCTCGGGGGAGAAGGTGAATCCGGTCATCGCTGCCTCCTTGATTATCGGGCGTTCAATTCTCGGCCATCGCAAAAAGCGCCTCGCGATCGCGGAGCTCGATGCGGGTGGACATTCGGCGCTGCGATCACGAACGAGTCGCGGCGAAACAGAATTGGGCGATGTGCCGCCGTCCGTCGGCGAGACACCCCGGCAGTTTCTCGGCCGCGACCCACAGGGCCTCGCGCGGCTTCTCGTCGGTCATCGTGCCTGCGTGAGGGCCGCGACCCCCGGCAATTCCCGGCCTTCCAGCCATTCGAGAAATGCCCCGCCGGCCGTCGAGACGTAGGACACTTCGTCGGTGACCCCGGCAGCGGCGAGGGCGGCGACCGTGTCGCCGCCGCCCGCCACGCTGAGCAGCCTTCCGGCGCGGGTGAGCTCGCCGACCTGTTTTGCGACGGCGACCGTGGCCCGGTCAAAGGGCGGCGTCTCGAAGGCGCCGAGCGGCCCGTTCCAGACGATGGTGCGCGCCCCGTCGAGGAGGCCCGTGATCCGGGTGATCGTTCGGGGGCCGATATCGAGGATCATCATGTCGCTCGGAACCGACCCGACCGCGACCGTTTGCGCGGCGGCGCCCGGTTCGGGTGCCGCGGCGACGACGACATCCTCGGGCAGTACGACCCGACAATTTCGCTCCCGCGCCAGCCTCAGGGTCTGAAGCGCGCTGGCCGCCATGTCGCGTTCGCACAGCGAGCGGCCGACTTCGCACGCGGCGGCAAAGAGGAAGGTGTTTGCCATCGCTCCGCCGAGGACGAGGATATCGACTTTACCGATCAGAAAACGCAGAAGATCGAGCTTGGTCGACACCTTCGCCCCGCCGATCAGCGCCAAGAGCGGCCGCCGCGGCGTTTCGAGCACCGCCGCCAGCGCCGCAAGCTCGGCCTGCATCAGCTTTCCGGCCGCATTCGGCAACAGCCGGGCGAGGGCGTCGATCGAGGCATGCGCGCGATGCGCCGCGGAAAAGGCGTCATCGACATAGATGTCGCCGAGCTCGGCCAGGGCCCGCGCGAACTCCGGCGCGTTCGCCTCCTCTCCCGCATGGAAGCGGAGATTTTCGAGCAGAGCGACCTGCCCGGGCCGGAGCATGGCGATCGCGCGCTTCGCCTCGGCGCCGATGCAGTCGTCGGCAAAGACGACCTCGCGTCCGCCGATCGCGCGGCTCAACGGTGCAACGAGGGGCCGCAGGGAGAAGGCGGGGTCCTTCTTTCCCTGTGGGCGGCCGAAATGCGACATCACGACCACCTTGGCGCCCTTGTTGATCAGCGCCTCGATCGTCGGCGCCAACCGCTCGACCCTGGTGGCATCTGTGACGACGCCGTCCTTGACCGGCACGTTCAGATCGGCCCGCAGCAGCACCCGCTTGCCGCGGACATCGAGCTCGTCGAGGGTGCGGAGTTTCGGCACGAAAATTCCCTCCGGCGCTCACCGCCACTGGCGGAAGCAGGCGGCGAGGTCGAGCATGCGCCTCGAAAAGCCCCATTCGTTGTCGTACCAGGCGAGGACGCGTACGAACCGCCGGTCGAGGACCTGCGTCTGGGTCACGTCGAAGACCGCGCTGTGCGGGTCGTGATTGAAATCGACCGAGACCGTCGGCGCCTTGTTGATGCCGAGAATGCCCTTGAACCGGTCCGATGCCGACGCCTCTTCCATCAGGGAATTGACTTCCTCGCGCGAGGTGTCGCGGGCGGCGTCGAAGGTCAGGTCAACGAGCGACACATTGGCGGTCGGGACCCGGATCGCGGTACCGTCGAGCTTGCCCTTGAGCGCCGGCAGGACGAGGCCCACCGATCTCGCGGCACCGGTCGAGGTCGGGATCATCGAGAGCGCTGCGGCCCGCGCCCGCCGCAAATCCTTGTGCAGCGTGTCGACCGTGTTCTGATCGCCGGTATAGGCGTGGATCGTCGTCATATAGCCGCGCTCGATGCCGATGCCGCGCTGCAGCACATAGGCGACCGGGGCGAGGCAGTTCGTCGTGCACGACGCATTCGAGACGACCTTGTGCCCGGGCTTCAGCTCTTCGTGGTTGACGCCCATGACTACCGTCAGGTCGGCGCCGTCGCAGGGCGCCGAGACGATCACCCGCTTGGCGCCGGCTTCGAGATGGCTCGCCGCAGCCGCCCGCTTGGTGAACTTCCCGGTGCATTCGAAGACCATGTCGACGCCGAGATCGCGCCACGGGAGCCGGCCCGGTTCCCGTTCGGCACGAACCGCGATCTTGCCGCGGCCGGCGTCGATCCAGTTTTCGCCGGTCGAGATTTCGCCGGGGAAGCGACCGTGGACGCTGTCGTATCTGAGAAGATGGGCGTTGGTTTCGACCGGGCCGAGATCATTGACCGCGACGATCTCGACATCCTCGCATCTGGTCTCATGCACCGCCCGCAGGACCAGCCGGCCGATGCGGCCAAAACCGTTGATCGCAGCCCGCAGCGCCATGATTCATCCCTACGGTCCGAAGTCTTGGCCCGATCCTCTGCGCCTCGGCGCGGCGTCGCGTTGATCCAGGTCAAGCGATCATCTTTCGATGCGGAGCCGGAATGATCGGCGTTCCCACTCGAGACAGGCCCGACCATGCCGCTCCCGATGCGCGATCCTCCAGAGGGGCTCGCGGTCCTCGCCGAGCTGGCGCTCGACTTGCGCCGCACCTGGAGCCACGCGGCGGATGCGCTGTGGCAGCGGATCGACTGGGCGGCCTGGGACCGGACCGGCGTCAACGAGCCGGCGCGACAGGCCTGGACAGCGGTTGAGCTGGATCAAAGCGGGGCAAAGTGCGAGCCCCTAAATGGTGACGGCGCGCAGCCGGGGATACCGCCGCATACCGTTGAAAGGGGCTGAGTTGATGATCCGTACGATTTTCGTGCCGCTGGCCGAAGGGCTTTCGAGTCAGCCGCTCCTCGATGCCGCGTTGTTGGTGGCAAGGCGTACCAAATCTCACATCCGCGCAATATTCATCCGTCCCGAACCGGAAACGGCGCTCGCCTATATGCCGGATGTCATCTTCGCCGCCGGCGCCACCAGAGAAGCCATCGAACGCGCGAGCCGGGAAGTCGCCGCTGCGGAAAAGGCGCGCTTCGAAGCATGGCAGGCTGTCAACAACCTCCCCGGCGTCGAAGGGGTGCGCCTCGACAGCTGCTTTGCGACATGGGCCGATCGGGTCGGCGAAATCGAGACCGAGGTGGCGCGTTTCGGTAGGGTGAGCGACCTGATCGTATTGCAGCGCGTCGCGCCGGGCCGGATCATGGCGCTGCGCTGCTTCGATGCGGCAGTTTTCGAGAGCGGTCGGCCGGCGCTGCTGGTGACCGAAAAGCTGCCGTTCGACATCGTCGACCATGTGATGATCGCCTGGAACGGCAGCCTGGAGGCAAGCCGCGCGGTGCTCGGTGCTATGCCGTTGCTCCATCTCGCCAACCGCGTATCGATTTTCGCAGCGCCGCAATACGACGCCGAGAGTGTCGATCCGGACGACCTCGCCGAGGCGCTTTCATGGCACGGCATTCGAGCCCATATGATCGCAACCCCGGGATCGGAGTCTTCGACGGGCGAGGCCTTGGTCGACACCGCGACCAGACACCGGGCTACGCTGATCGTGATGGGCGCCTATACCCATAGCCGATTGCGGCAACGTTTTCTTGGTGGCGTGACCGAACATCTTCTCGCCCATGCCCCAGTTCCGTTGCTGATGACCCACTGACCGACGAGATCTCGCTTGTGGCGGCGATGCCGTCGATTGCGGTCGAGCCGAGTTCTTGGCGAGCGCCGATCGAGTATGTCGCATGACCGGCATGGCGAATTGGCTATTGGATTTCGCATCCGGCCGCGAGGGAAAGCTGCCACGCAACGTCTATCGCTACGTGTTTGCCACCAGCGCGCTGCACCAGCTGGCGCTGCTGACGCTGACAGCCGGCGTTGCGTTGCTTGCCGTCGTCCCGCTCGAATTGCAGCGCCGCATCGTCAATGACCTGGTCAAGCACCGCCCCTTTTCCTGGGCTGTAGTGCTGTGCGCGGTCTATGCCGGGGTCGTGTTCGTCCAGGGCGGCGCCAAGCTCGCGCTGAACATCTATCGCGGGTGGGTCGGAGAACGGGCGAAGCGCGACCTCCGCCGCCGGGTCCACACCGTCATCGAGGCGGTGCCGGCCTCTTCCTCACCAGCCGCCGAGGCGCAAGGCATCTCGATCTCGATGATCGTTGCCGAGGTCGAGCCGATCGGCGGCTTTGTCGGCGAGAGCGTCTCCGAACCGCTGCTGCAAGCCGGCATTATGGCTTCGGTATCCGCCTATTTGATCCACATCGATCCATGGATGGCGCTCGCGGCCGGCGCGCTCTTCATCCCCCAGTTCGTGTTTGTGCCGCTGCTCCAGGCTGCGGTGAACCGGCGCACCTGGGCGCGCATCCGGGTGTTGCGCCAGCTCGGCGTCGCGATGATCGATCGGGCCGACGAAGCCGAGGACGAACGCCGCATCCAGCAGGCTTTTGCGCTCGATATGGGGATTTTCAAAATAAAATTCACGATGAACTTTCTAATGAATCTCTGCACTCACTTGCAAATCATCTCCGCATTGCTGGTCGGCGGCTGGTGGATCCATACAAATCATCTCGAAATCGGCGGTGTAGTCGCGTTCATTTCGGGGATCGGCCGGCTCATCGATCCGTGGGGCGATCTCGTGAATTACTTTCGGGACGTCAACGTGACCCAGGTCAAGTATCGCCTGTTGGCAGACGCTGTGGATCAGCTTGTCCCGCCAGCCGATAGCGGCGAGGCGACAAACACCGCGACGATCGCACAAATCGTAGAACCATCAGAGGGCGATGTGATGCGCTGCAGGATTGCGGGCCATTTGGCGATTGCGTTGTTGTGTACCGTGATCGCCATCCGATCCGCCTGGGCCGATGCCGGCGAAGGCAAGAAGGTCGCGCAGCGCTGGTGTTCCAGTTGCCATGTGGTCGAGGAAAATCAGCCGGGTTCCGTCCCGCAAGGCCCACCCAGTTTTCACATGGTCGCCAAAAACGGGATGACCGATGCCGCACTCCGGGGGTTTCTCTCGCATCCGCACGGTGCGATGCCGGATCTGGCGCTTACGCGCACCGAGATCGACGACCTGATCGCCTATATCCGGTCGCAGCGTTGAGAGATCGCAAGGAAAGTGCTGCCGCCTTGCGCGGCCGTTGCATCGACGAAATCGATGCGAAGCTGGTGCTCAACTGCCCGACGCCGCCGGGTTGCGAGGAGATCGCGGGCAGCGATCACGCGCAGTCACCTGCGCCGCGACCGAGAAATGGCGAACCATGGCCGCGGGGGTGACCCATATCAATGCACCAGCGGTTCCTGCGCCCGCATCTTCCCGGCATGGACGCGCTCGAGGAAGGCAAGGCCGCTCCCTCGCGGACGCCGGCGGCTCGCAAGGACGCGGGCGAGGCTCGCCGCGGCGCCGGTGCTCCGACCCCGAAACCCAGCGCTGTAAAAGCCACCACACCGTGGCGGCGCGTCTTCGCGATGCTCCTCATCGCTCTGGCGATCGGCGGGGGCGCATGGTGGTATCTGCGAGGCGGCGGCCCCGAGACGGCGACCGTGCTGACGCTCCACGGCAACATTGACATTCGGGAGATTCAAGCCGCCTTCAACGATAACGGCCCGATCCGCCGTATGCTCGTTCAGGAGGGCGACCGGGTCCACGAAGGCCAGCTGATCGCTGAGATCGACGATACCCGGTACAAGGCGGCGCTCGAACAGGCGGAAGGCCAAATGCGCAACCAGCAGAAGGTGCTGGACCGCATGCTGGCCGGCTCCCGCCCCGAGGAGATCGCTCTGGCCAAGGCGACGATGGACGCCCTGAAGGCCACGTATCTGAACGATAAAGCGACCGCCCAGCGTTATGAATATCTTGCGCCGCGGGGCGCGGCGACGATGCAGCAGCGCGACGACGCCAAAACGGCGGCGGACGCGGCGCGCAAGCAGTACGAGGCGGCGGAACAGGCTTACATCCTAGCCGTCAAGGGACCGCGGGCCGAGGATATCGCCGCGCAACGCGCCGCTGTGGAAGCGGCACAGGGCACGGTCGCGCTCGATAGGCGCGAACTCGCCGACACCCGGCTTTATGCGCCGGCCGATGGAATTGTCGAGGATCGCATCCTTGAACCCGGCGATATGGCCTCGCCCAGCACCCCGGTCTACACAATCGCTCTGACCAATCCGCTTTGGGTGCGCGCCTACGTTCCAGAAACCGATCTGGGCAAGCTGGCGCTCGGCATGCGCGCGACCGTCACCACCGACAGCTTCCCCGGCCGCACGTATCGCGGCTGGGTCGGTTATCTGTCACCCGCCGCCGAATTCACCCCCAAGACGGTCGAAAGCCCGGAGTTGCGGACGCGCCTCGTCTATCAGCTGCGCGTCTATGTCTGCAATCCGCGCGATCAATTGCGACTCGGCATGCCGGCGAGTGTGAGCATCGACCTGTCGCAGCCGCCTCCGGAAAACGCGGGTGCGGCTTCCGTTTGCGGAGCCGGGAATGTCGCAGCAAAGTAATGTCGCCGCGGCCATCCTGCTGGACAAGGTGACCAAGCAATTCAACGCCGGGGGACGGACCGTCACGGCGCTGGCCGACATCAGTGCCCGCGTCGAGCGCGGCGGCGTCACCGGCCTGATCGGCCCGGACGGCGCCGGCAAGACCACTTTGATGCGGCTGATCGCCGGGTTGTTGCGTCTCGATCAGGGCCGTATCGAGGTTCTTGGCGTCGCTGTAGCTGCCCAACCGCTCGCGGTGCAGGCCCTGCTCGGCTACATGCCGCAGCATTTCGGGCTGTATGAGGATTTGACGGTCGCGGAAAACCTCGATCTCTACGCCGACCTCCAAGGCGTTGCCGCCGCAGACCGTCCGTCGCGGTACGACGAGCTGTTGCATATGACCGGGCTCGGGCCGTTCACGGGCCGGCTTGTCGGGCGGCTCTCCGGTGGCATGAAGCAGAAGCTCGGTCTTGCCTGCACCCTGGTGCGCGCGCCGCGTCTCTTGCTGCTCGACGAGCCTACCGTCGGTGTCGATCCGGTTTCGCGGCGTGAGCTGTGGGCGATTGTCGATGGGCTGGTGCGGCGCGAGGGCATGACCGTGCTGCTCAGCACGGCCTATCTCGACGAGGCCGAGCGGTGCGGCGCGGTCCTGTTGATGCACGAAGGGCGGTTGATCGGCGAGGGTCCGCCCGGCGCGTTCACCGAAAGGATGGCGGGGCGCAGTTTCAGCGTCTTCGCTCCCGGCGTCGGCAAGCGCCGTCTGCAGGCGCGTCTCGCCGCGACACCCGGCGTGCTCGACGCGATCATCCAGGGTGCGCATGTGCGCATCGTCAGCCAAAACACCGCGCCCCCCGGCGTCGCCGCACTCGGCCCCGGCCTCGAATGCGCCGAGATCGCACCCGCCGCGCCGCGCTTCGAGGACAGCTTCATCGCGCTCCTGAAGGAAAGCAGCGCGCCGCCGGCCGCTCGCCCCCCCGCGTTTGCGGACAATCCGGCGCCGCATGCGGCCAGGTCAGAAGAAGATGTTATCGTCGTCGAGCATCTCTCGCGGCGTTTCGGTTCTTTCTACGCCGTCGACGACGTCGGTTTCCGCGTGCGCAAAGGCGAGATTTTCGGTCTGCTGGGCGCCAACGGGGCCGGCAAATCGACGGTGTTCCGCATGCTCTGCGGCCTCTTGCCCGCAAGTGCCGGCACGCTGCGCGTCGCCGGCTTCGATCTGCGTCGGGCGGCGGCACCCGCGCGTGGGCGCATCGGCTATATGGCACATAAATTCTCGCTCTACGGCGACCTCTCGGTACGCCAAAACTTGCAATTCTTTGCGAGCGCTTACGGCCTTTACGGCGTCCGGCGGCGAGACCGCATCGCATGGGCGCTCGCGGAGTTCGAGCTCGGCGATTCCGCCGCGGCGACGAGCAAGGATCTGCCGCTCGGCTACAAGCAGCGCCTCGCGCTCGCCTGCGCCTTGATGCACGAACCGGAGATCCTGTTCCTCGACGAGCCAACCTCCGGGGTCGATCCGCTGGCGCGGCGCGACTTTTGGCGGCGCATCAACGGCCTCGCCGAAGCGGGGGTGACGGTCCTCGTCACCACCCATTTCATGGAAGAGGCGGAATATTGCGATCGCCTCGTCATCATGGCGCATGGGCGCATCCTCGCCGAGGGCCGTTCGGAGGAGATCAAGGCCCGTTTTCAAAATGCGGCCCACCCCGAACCGACGATGGAAGACGCCTTTGTCGCTTTGATCCAAGAAGACGCCCAGGCGAGAGCGGCATGAGCGATGTTACCGAACTGCCG
>JAJPIH010000477.1 GCA_021324875.1 Alphaproteobacteria bacterium | reverse complement strand
TCGTGCAGGGTCACGCCAAGCGGTGCTGCCGCTTTCTTGATGTCCTGGGTCACGGCGATGTCGGCCTTTGACGGGGTGGGATCGCCCGAGGGGTGGTTGTGCACCAGGATCAAGGCCGAGGCCTCGAGTTCGAGCGCACGCTTGACGACCTCGCGCGGGTAGACCGGGGTGTGGTCGACCGTGCCGCGCTGCTGGCGCTCATGCCGGATCAGCACGTTTTTGCGGTCGAGAAACAGGATGTGGAACTCTTCAATCTTGCCGTGCGCGACATGGGCGCTGCAATAGTCGATCAACTTGTCCCAGGAATTGACCACCGGCCGGTCCTGCAATTCGGAGCGCATCAGCCTGAGCGCCGCCTCGCGCACCGCCTTGACCGCGGCAACCCCGGCGAGCCCCAGCCCGGCTTCGAACAGCGCCTCGGGGGCGGCGCTCATTGTCGCGGCAAAGCCGCCGAAATGCTCGAGCAATTGCTTGGCGATCGGCTTGACGTCGCCGCGCGGATTGCTGGCGAAGAGGATGATTTCGAGCAACTCGTAATCCGGGAGATTTTCCGCGCCGGCCTCGATCAGCCGCTGGCGCAGTCTTTCGCGGTGGCCGAAATAATGCGGCGTTGCGCCCGCCGCATCGGCGAGTTCCCGGCGTTTGCGCCCGCGCCCGGTGCCGGTCACGGCCGACCCCCGCCGGCCCGGCGCCGACGCAACCGTTCGACCGCCGCGCCGGCCATGCGCGCCGGCTCGTCGCTGTCATAGGCGCTGACAAAGGCGTCGATGCCGCGGGCAATCGCGGCCGCGGCGGGCATTTCCTGCCATTCGCGGATCAGCGCTTTCTGCAGCCGTATCGCGTGCGGGCCGGCGGCAAGGATCGGCTGCGCCAGGCGCTCGACCGCGGCGTCGAGATCGCTTGCCGGCGCTACGCTATCGACGAGCCCCCAGGCTAAAGCGGTCGGCGCATCGATCGGCTCGCCGGTCAGCAACAGCCGATTGGCTCGGCCGACGCCGATCAGGCGCGGCAACAGGGCCGCCTCGACGACCGAGGGGATCCCGATCGCGACTTCCGGCATCCCAAAAACCGCGTCCTGGCTCGCGACGCGCAAATCGCAGGCGGCGGCGAGTTCGAGACCGGCGCCGAGCGCATAACCCTCGATGCGGGCGATAACCGGCACCGGCAGCTCGCGGCAGGCCGCGCAACAGCGATGGACGAGGGTAATGAAGCGGCGCGCTCCCTTATGGTCGAGTGCGGCAATCTCACCGATATCGGCGCCGCCGACAAAGGCGCGCCCGCCCGCACCGGTCAGGATCGCAAGCCGCAATTCGGGAGCGGCCGCAACCTGTGCCATGGTCGCGACGAGCTCTTCCATCAATGCGGAATTGAGGCTGTTGAGCTTAGCCGGATTGTCGATCACCAGTCGCGCGACCCGCCCGCCCTCCGGCCGCTCGACAAAATCGACCCGGAAACCGCCGCCGCTCATGACGCCGGTACCTGTCGGTCGATCGATTGCTGCCGGCCATGCTTGGCAACGATTCTCTCTGCAGTGCGACTGAGCATCCCCCGCCTCTTCGCCCCAGCGTGCCCAGGATGATTGGCAAGAACGGCCGAAGCCAATGGCGCTTTTACCACAGCCGCCGCATAATGCGTGTCACCGATGGGAGGAGGGCGCCCTTGGACACGATCGAGAACCCGCAGCAATTGCGCGAACTCTATGGCGAGCCGAGCGAGCGCGCGGTCAAAAAAGAACTCCGCCGCTTTGACCGGCATTGCCGCAATTTCATTGCCCTGTCGCCGTTTCTGGTGATCGCCTCATCCGACCCGTCGGGTCGCTGCGATGCCTCACCAAAAGGCGACGCGCCGGGATTTGTGCAGGTCATCGATGACCGGACCCTGGCGATCCCCGATCGGCTCGGCAACAACCGGACCGACACGCTCGCCAATCTGCTGCAGCGTCCGGGGGTCGGGCTGATCTTCTTTGTGCCGGGGATCAACGAGACGCTGCGCGTCAACGGCCGCGCCCGGGTGACGACCGATCCCGACCTTCCCGGCGCGATGGCGGTCAATGGCAAGGTGCCGCGCAGCGCCATCCTGATCGACGCCGAGGAGATTTATTTTCACTGCGGCAAGGCGCTGATCCGCTCCGATTTGTGGAATCCCGACAAGCGGGTGCCGCGCGGCGCGTGGCCGTCATTGGGCCGCATCATCGCCGAGCAGGTCGGCGGCATGGATCCCGACGAGGCCGAACGGCAGACCGCGGAAAGCTATCGCACCAGGCTCTACTGACCGGTCCACGCTCCCTGCGGCATCTTGCCCGGGTCGGTGCGGATCGCGTTGCCGCGGCGCCGCAGCGCGGTCTGGATGAGGATTGTGGATAAGAAAATTCGTCGGCGTAACTGACCCCGTCGGTGGCCCGGCCGTCCGTGCGCGGCTGCCGCAAGACGACAAGCGGTTGCGCCGCCGCGAAACCCGGTTTGACGGCAGGAAGGCCGGGGCGCGGCGGCGAGGCGCAGCATTGCCCGCACCGGGCAGGCCCCACACCAGGCAGGCCCCACACCAGGCAGGCGTTGAAAACGGCCGGCAAGGATCGTGGTTGCGCCATCCAATTGTGGACTATTCAAAGATTGCCAAATAAACTCTTCAGTAAATCGCACGAAAGTTCCATTTTTCGGAATCCTTTTTATTGGAACGTCGCCGATAACGGGCTGTTACTCCTGTCACTACCGTCAATCACAGGAGGACGCAATGGCAGATGATCGTGGCGGCAGCGGCAATTTTGCCAATGATCCCAAGCGCGCCGCCGAGGCCGGCCACAAGGGCGGCCAGCAGAGCGGCGGCAATTTCGCCAATGATCCCAAGCGCGCCGCCGAGGCCGGTCACAAGGGCGGCCAGCAGAGCGGCGGCAATTTCGCCAATGATCCCAAGCGCGCCGCCGAGGCCGGCCACAAGGGCGGCCAACCGAGCGGCGGCAATGATCGCGAAAAGGCAAGCCAGGCTGGGCAAAAGGGAGGCCAGCACGGTCACGGTGGTCGATCCTAACCGCTGACGGATTTTTCCAACCGGAGCGGGGCCGAAAACGGCCCCGCTTTTTTGTTTTCCGGCGGGCTTGGTCCCTGTCGAGGACGATGCCATCACCGCGACCGGCGCCGGCGCCCATGGCTGATGAGTGCACTCCTCCCTGCACTTTGTCTTGGGATCTTCCCAAAGGTCGCGCCACGGCAGCGACAAGCAAATCAACGCGTCAGCCTCGGCGAATGACCAACCGGATCTTGCGGAGAACGGCGGATATCGGCGCATTCCGCCTTAAGGCGATCGACGTCGCAACGCAACCGCGCTGCGAGAACGATATTTCCCGCCGCCTGCGCTTCCTCCTCCTCGACCAGCAGAACCAGCATCTTATCCTGCAGATCAGTGATCAGTGCCCGTTTTTCGACGAACATTTTCAACTCCGTGCCGATGGTCACTCAATCTAAATAAACACGGCACCGCCCGAACAATCTCCACTCGCCGATAGGCGGCGGGGACCACAGTATCGATCTCGTCTCTTGCGCGCTTGATTGAACAGGTCGCACAGCTTGGTTGAAAATCAGGCCAGGCCAGGGAATGAATGCTTCGCAGCCCTGTTTGCCCTTAAAGACAAGCGGAGCAGTGAATGTCAGATCAACCCGGCACGCCGCGGCCACCCGGTAATACACCCCAGAGGCCGGACCGCGAGCGGCCCCCACCCCAGCAGGAACCGCCGCCGCCGATCCCGGTGCCGC
>JAJPIH010000176.1 GCA_021324875.1 Alphaproteobacteria bacterium | reverse complement strand
CCGTCTGGCGCCGGCCTATCTGTTGCGGCGGCGCTCGGGCGATCTGATCGCGTTGGCGGCGCAGGACGTCGAGACCGTCGAGTACTTTTTCGCCCATACCGTGGCGCCGGCGCTGGTGGCGGTGCTGGTGCCGTCGGCGGTGTTGATCGCGCTTGCAATCGTCGCCTGGCCGGTGGCGCTGGCGCTGCTGCCATTTGTGCTGTTTGCCGGGCTGGCGCCGGTCGTGACCCGGACGCGCATCGACCGGCTGGGGGGCGAGGCGCGCGAGGCGCTGGGGCTGATGGGCGCCTATGTCACCGAAACCATCCAGGGTCTGGCCGATCTTGTCGCTTTCGCGGCGGTCGACCGGCGTCGGCAAACCTTTATGGAGTTGGTCGGGGGCTATCAGAAGGTCCGGCTCGAACTGCTCGCGGACCTCTCGGCGCAGGCGGCCCGGCTGGAGACCGTCACCGGGCTCGGCGGCCTGGCGGTCGCGGTGGTCGGGGCCCGGCTCGCCGCCGCGCACCAACTCGCCCCCACGCTGTTGCCGCTGTTGATCCTGATCGCCCTTTCGTCGTTTTTGCCGATCTCGGAGATTGCCAATGTCAGCCGGCAACTGGCCGACACGATCGCCTCGACGCGGCGGCTTTATGCCGTGCACAGCGAACAGCCGACGGTCAGCGATGGCCCGCTTGCACCGCCGGCGCCGCGCGGCGGCTCGGCGATCCGTTTCGAGGCGACGAGCTTCACCTATCCCGGCGCCAAGCGCCCGGCGTTATCCGGCGTCAGCCTCGACATTCCGCCCGGCGCCACCTTGGCCCTGGTCGGCCCGTCGGGCGCCGGCAAGACGACCATCGCCCATCTTCTGCTGCGCTTCTGGGATCCGAGCGGCGGCCGGATCCTGATCGACGGCGTCGATCTGCGCGATTTCAACCTCGACCATCTGCGCCGGCGGATCTCACTCGTCTCGCAAGACACCTATTTGTTCAACGACACGCTGCGCGCCAATGTCGCCCTCGCCCGGCCCGAGGCCGACGAGGCCGAGATCCGGCTCGCGCTCGAACAGGTGGCGCTCGCCGATTTTGTCGCGAGCCTGCCCGACGGGCTCGACACCCGGGTCGGCGAGCGCGGCGTACAATTGTCGGGCGGCCAGCGCCAGCGGGTCGCGATCGCGCGCGCTTTTCTGAAAAACGCGCCGACCCTGGTTCTCGACGAGGCGACCTCGCATCTCGACGCGGTCAGCGAGGCGCAGGTGCGCAACGCACTCGCGGCGCTGATGCGCGACCGTACGACGATCGTCATCGCCCATCGTCTATCGACGGTGCGCGACGCCGATCTGCTGGCGGTTCTGGACCGCGGTCGCATCGTCGAGACCGGGAGCCATGCCGAGCTGCTGGCGCGCGGCGGTCTCTACGCCCGGCTCGTGCGCCATCAGCTCGAAGGGGCGCGCCAGCCGCTGCGGGCGGTCGGAAATTAGGCCGGCCGCGGGCTTAGGTGGGAGCAAGGCGCGGGGCGGCGATCCGGTCGCGCCGCGGGCTCGGCCCGCCCGCCACGATCTGAACGACGCCGGCGCCGAAGCCGACCAGCACCCCGATCTGCCAGGCGTGGTCGTAAGAGCCGAAATGGTCGAAGATGACCCCGCCGCCCCAGGCCCCGAGCGACGAGCCGACCTGATGCATCACAAACGCGATGCCGAGCAAAGTCGCCATATAGCGGGTGCCGAACATCTCGGCGACGAGGCCGCTGACAAGCGGCGCCACGCTCAGCCACAACATCCCCATCGCCGCGGCAAATAACAGCGTGCTGGCCGGGGTCGGCGGAAAGACAAAATAGGCGCTAAAGACAAAGGCGCGCAGAATATAGAGCAGACCCAACAGGATGTGCTTGGGGTAGCGGCCGCCGAGCCAGCCGGCGGTAATCGAGCCGACCGAGTTCATCGCACCGATCACCGCGATCGCCTCGGCGCTCAGAATCGGGTTCTGACCGCAGATCGCGAGATAGGGCGGCAGATGCGTGGTCAGAAACACGAGGTTGAGGCCGCACACAAAATAGGCGCCGGACATGACCAGAAACGGGCGGTGCCGCACGGCCTGGCCGAGCACTGCGCGCATCGTGGTTTTGGGTCCGGCGCGCCCCGGCATCCGGTCGGCGCCGCCGGCGAGAAAACCGGCCGGCAGCATCGCGATCGCCAGCAGCACAAAAAACAGGGCGCCGATCTGCCATGGGTGGCGCGCCAGCAGGGACTGCGTGGTGATCGGGATCATCAACGTGCCGAGCGAGCCCGCCGCCGAGACGATCCCCAAGACCTTGCTGCGATTCTGCTCGGTGACGGCGCGGGCACAGGCGGTCATCACCAGCGACGAGGCGGTGCATGACAGGGCGATGCCGATCAGCGCCCCCGAAAAAATCAGCGCGCCCGCGCCGTGGGCCGCCGCCATGACCACGAGCCCGGCGACATAAATCGCCGCTCCGGCGATCATCGTCGCGCGCAGGCCGAAGCGGTCGGCGATCGCCCCGATCGGTGCCTGCGAAATGCCCCACACGATGTTCTGGATCGCGATCGACAGCGTAAAACTCGTCGCCGTCACGGCAAGATCGCGCGTGATTGGCGTCAGAAACAGCCCGAGGCTCTGGCGCAGGCCCATCCCGAGGCCCAGCAGCACCGCGGCGCCGACAAGGATATTGCGGGTGGCATGGCGGCGGGGCGCGGCAAGAGCGGCGGCGGACATAACGAGCATCCCGGCGGGTCGAGGCGGACCGCACTCTGCCCGAGACCGGCGGCTGAACCCAGTGGAATGTGCCCAAAGATTGAACATGGGTGACCCGCTGCCGACGCCGGTTGCGTAGGTCGGCGATTGCCGCCGCGCGATCGGCCCGCAGCCGGCCGGGGTGACGCCGGCGGCGGCGCCGTGGATCAGCGAGCCGGGTCGGCGCTCGCCGCCATCAGCACGCCATAGAGCCGTTCGACCGCCACACTCTGACGGCTGGGATGACGGCGGTCGGCGAGCGAGCGGCGCGCCGGCGGATGGACGATGCCGATATAGCGCCCGTGCCAAGGACCGAACGGCGGCGAGCCGAACAGCACGCGAATTCGATAAAGGGCGACCGATAGCGGAAACCGGTCGATCGGGCGGCCGGCGCCGATCCAGGCATCCATGTGGCCGGGGCCCCAATTATACGCGGCAATGGCATCCGGCCAGTTCGCGTAATGGCGATAGAGGCGGGCGAGATAGGCGCGGCCGAGTTCCCGGTTCTCATTGATGTCAAAGCGGTCGCCGCCGCCGACATCCGTCGCCGCCGCGGCCGAGACTTGCATCGGCCCTTGCGGTCCGTCCGCCGGCAGGCGCCACATGCCGGGATCGGCGCCGTGGCTCGATTCGGCTGCGTCGACGGCATCGGTGATGCGATCGAGGGCGCGCTCGGTTCCGGCCACGAGCCCCCCGGCGGCGACGTTCGTCGCGCCCGCGATCAGCGCCGCCGCCGCGACAACGCCCGCGGCGACCATGGCGCTCGGCCGCACAGCCACAGCCAGGAACCGCGCCGCGTCGCGAACCGGCTTATTCCCAATAAGCGGCAATGATCTTGTCGTCGGCGCCGAGCAGCAGGTTCAGCCGGTTGGGATTATGGGTGATGCCGCGAATGCCGTGATTGGGCGGGATCCAGCGCAGGATTTTCGGCAAGTCCTCCTGGCGCACGACGCCCGGCGTGCCGGCGGCGGCGTGGCCGCGCTCGACAAATTTTTTGCCAACGCAATCCCGGCAGTCGTTGACGGCGATCTTGACGCTCGCCAGACCGGGGATGCGGTCGACTTCGATTGCATTTTCGGAGGCGCGAACACGCACACCGCGAAAGGCGTGGCCCTCCTCAAGCGGGAACACCGCGCTGATCGGAACAAAGCCGGTGGCGGGTTCGGTTTGCAACGGCATGGTGGCAATGAATTGCAGGTCGAGGATGCCGTCGAGCGGCTTGCCAACATAAGTCGGCACCAATTCGGGCGAGCTCCAACCTTGCGCGCCGACCAGGCCGCTGACGTGCACGATATCGAGCTGCGGCTCGGACTGGGTGCGCAGGATTTCGACCGAGGTGACATAGAGCACTGGGAGTTCGGTTCCGGGCTCCGCCTCGGTCGGCGAGGTGACGACCGGTTGACCCAAATTGCCCTCGCTCTCGCTATAGCTCTGGTCGGGCGGCGCCGGGTTGGCGGGGTTGCTCGTTTGCGCGCAGGCAAGACCGCCGATTGCGCCCTGCACCACCACGCCGATCGCGAGCCCGGCCAGGGCGCGCCACAATTTTTTCATGCTGTCCCTCCGATCGACAGGGTTGGCTAATTTTCTTGGATAATCGCACCATCGAGCCGGGCCCGGTCGGGCCTGCCGGCCGCGTCTTGCGGCGCGGCGGCCGATGCCACCTCAAGCCCCTCGGGTGCCAGACGATCGAGCGCGTCGAGAACGAGATCGGTCGGCCGCATTTTGGTCACCCGGCAATAGGCGGTCTCGGTGCTG
>JAJPIH010000354.1 GCA_021324875.1 Alphaproteobacteria bacterium | reverse complement strand
GCGAATATCGTCCTGTCGGCCGACCTGACCCGCGGACTGGCCGATGCCCCCGCGCAAGCGGGGTGGCGGCGGGTGGTCTTTGGCCAGAAGCCCGCTTTGCGTGATGTTCTCGACGCCCTCGAAGCCGGTGCCAACGATCCGCGCGTCAAGGGGCTGCTGGCCCGCATCGGCGGCGACGATTTCGGTTTGGCGACGATCCAGCAGCTGCGCGATGCAATCGCCGCCTTTCGGGCCAAAGGCAAATTCGCGATCGTGTTTGCCGACAGCTTTGGCGAGTTTGGCGCCGGTACCCGCCCCTATTACCTGGCCAGCGCGTTCGACCAGATCTGGCTGCAGCCGATGGGCAGCCTGGCGCTGACCGGGCTTTACGCGGAACAAACCTTTCTCAGGGGCACCCTCGACAAGATCGGCATTACCGCCGAATTCGACCATCGCGGCCAATATAAGACCGCCGCCAACGTCTTGACCGAAACCAAGATGACGCCGCCGCAGCGCCAAGAGGTCGACGATCTGCTGACCTCGCTCTCGGACCAGGTCGTCGGCGGCATCGCGCAGGCCCGCAAGCTGTCCCCGGCGGCGGTCACCGCCGCCATCGACCGGGCGCCGCTGCTCGCCGACGAAGCCGTGCAGGCCGGGCTGGTCGATCATATCGGCTATCGCGACGACGCGATCGCCGCCGCCCATAAGCGGGCGCCCGGGGCCGAGCTGGTCGGGCTTTCGACATATCTGGAGGGCGCCGGACGGCCGCATCGCAAGGGTGCCCGCATTGCGCTGATCTATGGGACCGGGCTGATCGTTCGCGGCGGCCGCGGCACGACAAATCCGCTGGCCCGCTCCGAAGAGATGGCGGCGAATGACATGACGCGCGCTTTCCGCGCCGCGGTCCGCGACCCCAAGGTTCGCGCGATCCTGTTCCGCATCAACAGCCCGGGCGGCTCGGTGGTGGCTTCGGAGACGATTTGGCACGACGTCGTCTTTGCCCGCGAGCGCGGCAAGCCGGTCATCGTGTCGATGGGCGATGTCGCGGGCTCGGGCGGTTATTATGTCGCCGCGCCCGCCGATAAGATTGTTGCCGAGCCTGCCACCCTGACCGGCTCGATCGGGGTGCTCGCCGGCAAGCTGGTCATCGCCGATCTGCTGAAAAAGATCGGCATCACCACCGACAGCGCGCAGTTTGGCGACAACGCCGCGATGTTCAGCGCCGCATCGAAATTCTCACCGGCGGCACGCGCACGGCTCGAAGCTTTGCTCGACGCCGCCTATCAGGGGTTCAAGGCCCATGTCGCGGCCGGCCGACATATGACCGCCGATGCCGTCGAAAAGGTGGCGCAGGGCCGGGTGTGGACCGGTGCCGAGGCCAAGGCCAACGGTCTGGTTGATGCGCTCGGCGGTTATGCGACGGCGCTGCGTCTTGCCAAAGCCGCCGCCGGCATTCCCGCCGGCGCACCGGTCGAGCTGACCGTGTTTCCGCGCCAGCGCAGCCTGGCCGAGACGCTGTATGACTGGGTTACCGGCAAACCGGACGAGGACACGATCGGGGTCACCGCGCTGGGCCGCGCGGTCGAAGCGGCCGAACCGCTGCTGCTGCAACTCGACGCGCTGGCCGACGATCCGCGCAGCTTGTTGATGCCGCCGATCGCCGAGCCGCGGTAGCCGCGAGCCGGCGCGGCGCGCGCTGGCGCGCCGACCGATTTATTGCTCGAAGGTGACCTTGCCGGCGCCGTTGACCTCGGTGCGGCGCTCTTGCGGATTGCCCCAGACGGCAAGCGAACCGGCGCCGGAGATTGTCGCGACCAGGCGCTGCTCAGCGGTCACCGCGGCGTTGCCCGAACCGCTCAGCGTCACTTCCGCCGATCCCGCCGCCAGCGAACGCGCCGCAAGCCGGTTCGAGCCGCTCATCTCCACGCTCAACGACGCCACGTTGCCGGCCAGCATCGCATTGTTCGAGCCGTTGAGCGACAGGGTCAGATTGCCGCCGGCGAGCCCTTGGGCGTCGATCTCGTTGCTGCCCGAGGCCGAGATCGCGTCGATTTGCGGCGAGGTCAGGGTGATGTGGATGCGCCCATCGACCGAATAGGAGCGGTCGGTGTAAAGGCGCAGGCGCCCGTCGGCGACCTCGGTCTTGACGATCGGCAGCGGGTTGCGGTCGGTGGCGACGACCAGGCTTGGCTGTGGCCCGACCCGTATCGTCAGCGCAAAGGCGCCGTCGGCGTCGACCGAACGCACCGCCGGGAGCGGCCGCGTCTGCGACGCCGGCTCGCCGTCACCGACAACATGACCGGCAAAGCCGGTTGTGGTTTCAACAGTGACGGTCTGACCCGAGACCGTGACGCTCGCACCGCCGCCACTGATGTTGACGTTGTTCTGCTGAATGACGCCGGTTTGCGCGGCGACAGAGCCCCCGGCAAACACGAGCGGCGCCGTCACGAGCAAGATCGCGGCTCCCTTCACGGGGCTCATCGGTTGCACGCCTCGCCGATCCGTTCGCGGAGGATTGCGATAGCATGCCCGCCGGCCGTCGCCAATGGCCGACCGAGCGCGTCCAATTTTTGCGGTCTTGATCCGACCTAGCGGCGGGGGGCATGGTTGGCTTTGGCGGAGTTCGGCCGTTCCGACCGGGTTCGAGTTTGGCAAAGGGGGGCAAATGAGTGTCGCTGGCGATCTTGCGGCGTTTCTGGCTGGCCGGCGCGCGAGCGACTTGCCCGAGGCGGCGCTTGACCATGCCGCGATGTTGATCGCCAGCACCCTCGCCAGCGCGGCGATGGGGAGCCGGCTCGAATCGGCGGCCATCATGCGCGAACTCGCCTGCGAGCGGGGCGGGACGCCCGAGGCCTCGCTGTGGTTCGATTCCGGCGCCAAGCTGCCGGCCACCGAGGCCGCGCAGGTCAACGCGGTGATGAGTGACGCGGCCGCTTCCGACGATAGCGATCT
>JAJPIH010000119.1 GCA_021324875.1 Alphaproteobacteria bacterium | reverse complement strand
TGAATTTTACAATTTTTTGGAAGTCAAGCCGCAGCTTGAAAACGCCGGCTTTGTTTTTCATTCGCGCAGTGATACCGAAGTCTTGCTTGCCGGGTTGCGCCGCTGGAACACCGATTTTCTCGATCGGATGGACGCGATGTTCGCGTTCGGCTACTACGATCGGGTAAAGCGTGAACTCATCCTTGCCAGAGATATTTTTGGCGAAAAACCCCTATACTATGTGGATGCGCCAGATTATTTTGCATTTGCCTCGGAATTGCAAGCGCTGCAAGACCTTCCCGGTTTTGTTCCGGCCATCGACCGCGAGACGATTGCCGCCTATCTGGCCTTTCAATATGTGCCGGCGCCGCAGACCATTTATCGCCAGGCATGCAAGTTGCCGCCGGGCTGTTATCTTCGGTTGCGCGAAGGCCGACCCCCGGAAGTCTGCCGCTATTTCCGGTTTGTGGCCGGCGATGCGCGAACCGCCGGCCGGTCGCTCGACGATCTCGCCGACGAACTCGAGGAAATTCTGCTCACCTCGCTGCACCGCCGCCTGATCAGCGATGTGCCGCTGGGGGCGTTCCTGTCGGGCGGCGTCGATTCCTCGACCATTGCGGCGCTCGTCAGAAAAAGGCTGGGACTGCCGCTCAACACGTTCTCGATCGGGTTTGCCGGCGACCCGGGCTCGGAGCATTTCGACGCCGCCGAGGTCGCGCAGCACTTGGGCTGCAACCACCACGAGCAAGTTCTCGAAGGCTATGCGGTCGAGCTTGGTCGGCACATCGGCACCGTGCTCGACGAACCCAATGGCGACAGTTCATGCGTGCCGACCTATCTGGTCAGCCGCCATGCCCGGCAAGCGGTGACCGTGGCGTTGTCTGGGGATGGCGGGGACGAGATGTTCGGCGGCTATGGCCGCTATTTCGTCACCGTTGACGAAGATGACGGCAAGCGCGCCGGTGACCGGCGCTTTGCGCTGGCGCGGGCCGGCGACAATTACATCTCCTCGCGGCTCCTGGTGTTTGTCGACGCCGATCTGGCCGCGCTGTTTGGCGCCATGCCGCCCGGCTTGGCCGAGCGGCTGGCGGCGTTGCGCGGCCGGGTCAACAGCGACCCGCGTCCGCTGATCAATGTGCTGCGCGAGCTCGATGCCGCCGGCTATATGCCGGGCGCCGTGCTCGCCAAGGTCGACCGGATGAGCATGCAGCACTCGCTCGAGGTGCGGGCGCCGCTGCTCGGCCGTGACGTGGCGGCCTTCGCCGCCCGTCTGGCCGGCGAGAGTTGCTACGGCGACGGCCAAGGAAAGCTGGTGCTCAAGCGGGTGACCAGCCGTTATCTGCCGCAAAGCTGGGTCGGCCGGCCGAAACGCGGCTTTGGCATCCCGATCCCGCTATGGGACAAGCGGCATTTGTTGCCCGCCACCCGCGCATTGCTCGAAGCCCGCGATGCGCGGCTGCCGCAATGGCTCGAGCGGCGCCGGCTCGCCGCCTATCTCGATCGGTTCGAGACCGATTTCCATGCCTATCAGTGCTGGGAGTTGTTCATCCTCGAAACCTGGCTGCGCACGCACCGCGCCGAGCCCGCCCGCGGCTAAGCCGCATCCTCGGCGCGATAAACGCGGCGCCGCCCGGCCGAGGACCGGGCCGGCACGCCCGGATCTGGCTAATCCACCGGCTGCACGCCGAGCTTCAGTTGCAGGCGGATGCCGGCGAGGATGCCGCCCTGATCATCATGGACGGCGATGCCGTGACAATCGCCGTCCTCGAGCAGCTGGCGCGCCCGCCGCAGCGCCTCGAATTCGCCGTTGAAATGCTCGACACGCCGTGCCGCTTCCGGGTTGCGGCCAAGAGCGGCCGAGGCGTCGTAGTATGAGACCCGATACGTCATCGCGTTTCCTGCGGTTTAGCCAGTAAGCCGATCCACCCTTGCGCAAACCGTAAAGGTTCAGCCTAGCCCGTCGAGGTTCAGCGTTGCTAAATGGGTTCGGGTGACCAAGCCGAGAATGTCCGGTCTTTGCGGCAAGGCGGTGACGCTTTCGCAACAATTGGTGTCGATGACGGTTTCTTTGAAGAATTTGAGGGAAGGATCAAGCGATATCTGGGAAATACCGCGTGCCTGCCGACCGCGAATTGTGAATAAGCCGCTCATACACTGAGCGGCGCAGGGCTGCCGCGGGCGTCTCGCGCCGCTGATCTCCGCCGGCCGCGACGCGCCGACCGCCGGTTGGGGCGGCGGCCAGGCGGCCGGCGGGGTCGCGGGGAGCTAAGCGGCCGTCGCCGCGACCGTCTTGCCGACGGTGCGGTCGTAATCCTCCCACATCAACCGGCAGATCGTGCCGGGGGTGAAGCGGTAATGACCGCGCTCGCCGATGATCTCGCCGACCGGGGTGACCTCGGCCGCCGAGCCGGTCAGAAACACTTCCTCGGCTTTGCCCAGCTCCTCGGGCATGATCGCCCGCTCGACCACCTTGATGCCGCGCTTTTTGGCGAGCGCGATCACGGTCTGACGGGTAATGCCATTCAGAAAGCAATCCGGGGTCGGGGTATGAAGTTCGCCGTTGATGACCAGAAAGATGTTGGCGCCGGTTCCCTCGGCAAGCTGGCCGCGCCAGTCGAGCATCAGCGCGTCGTCGCAGCCATTGGCCTCGGCATCGTGTTTCGACATCGTGCAGATCATGTAAAGTCCGGCGGCCTTGGCCTGGGTCGGCGCGGTGTGCGGCGCCGGCCGCGCCCATGGCGCCCATTTCATGCGAATCCCCCGGGCCCGCGCCTCCGGCGAAAAGTAAGCCGGCCAATCCCATGCGGCGATCGCCAGATGAATCTTGGTGGCCTGCGCCGAAACCCCCATCTGCTCGGCGCCGCGCCATGCGATCGGCCGGACATAACCGTCGACGATCTTGTTCGAGGCGATCACCTCGGCGGTCGCGGCGGCGAGATCATCCATGCTGGCCGGCACCTCGAACCCCAGAATCTTCGCCGAATTGCGCAGCCGCGCATTATGGTCGTCGAGACGAAACACGGCGCCATTATAGACGCGCTCGCCTTCGAACACGCAGCTTGCATAATGCAGCCCATGGCTCAACACGTGCAGCCGAGCGTCGCGCCACGGGATCAGGCGGCCGTCGTACCAGATGAAGCCGTCGCGGTCGTCGAACGGGATGATGGTCATCAGCGGTTCCTCGCACCGTTGTCGCGGCCGGTCCGCTGCGGACAAACCGCCCCGGGGATCGCGGCCATTTATATTCCAGAGGACGCTCAAAGGCTAAACGAGGTTGCGAGATAAGTCAATATGTCTGACATAAAATTGCGCCCCGAGCCGCATACCGGCGAGGACGAGGTCAGAGAGGGCATCGAGCTGCTGTTTTTTGCCTATCGCGACTTCATCGCCGAACCCGATGCCATCCTGGCGCGGTACGGCTTTGGCCGCGCCCATCATCGCGTCATCCATTTTGTCGGCCGTCATCCGCAGATGACCGTCAGCGAGCTGTTGAGCATCCTGCAGATCACCAAGCAGAGCCTGAGCCGCGTGCTCGGCGAATTGGTGCAGCAGGGGTTTATCGTGCAGCGACCCGGCCCCCACGACCGTCGCCAGCGCCTGCTCGAACTGACCGCCGCCGGCCGCGCCCTGGAGCGCGAGGTGTCGGCGCCGCAACGCGCCCGCGTCGCCGCCGCCTTTCGCCAGGCCGGCGCCGGCGCGGTCGACGGGTTTCGCAAAGTGCTGTTGGCGATCATCGCCGATGTCGGCGACCGCCGGCGCTTTGAGAGGGGTGGGCGCGACAAGCGATGACCGCTCGGTCGGCATATAATGGCGACGGCATGGCATGAGCGATCTCGAACCCCATCTCCTCGTCGTCGACGACGACCACCGGTTGCGCGAATTGCTGCGCCGCTATTTGTCGGAAAATGGATTTCGCGTGACGACCGCCGCGGACGCCGCCGAGGCGCGCGGCTATCTCGCCGGCTTTGCCTTTGATCTGATCGTGCTCGATGTGATGCTGCCGGGCGAAAGCGGCCTCGATCTGACCCGCGCCTTACAGCATGAGCGGCGCCTGCCGGTGCTGTTGTTGACCGCGATGGCCGAGCCCGAAGACCGGGTCAACGGGCTCGAACAAGGAGCCGACGATTACCTGTCAAAGCCGTTCGAGCCGCGCGAACTGGTGCTGCGCATCCGCAACCTGCTGCAACGCCGCCCATCGCCCGAGGCCCTGCGGCGCGAGGTTCGTTTTGGCGGCTGCCGGTTCGATCTCGCGCGCAGCGAGTTGTTTCGCGGCAGCGAGCCGGTTCACCTGACCGCCGCTGAAACCGCGCTGCTCGTCGGGTTGGCGGAGCGGGCCGGCCAGCCGGTATCGCGCGAGGAATTGTCGTTGTCGGCGCAATTCAGCGGCAATGTGCGCAATGTCGATGTTCAGATGACGCGGCTGCGGCGCAAGATCGAGCGCGACCCCCGCTATCCGCGCTATCTGCAAACCGTGCGCGGAACCGGCTATGTCCTCAAGCCGGATTGAGGCGGAGCCGGCCGCCGCCGCGCCGCCGGCCTCGATCGAGCCGCCCGACGAGGCCGACGCCGAAGTCTGGCGCCGCCGCGAGATTGAGCCGCGCGGCTGGATCAAACGCGTCCTGCCGCGGACGATGTTTGGCCGGTCGCTGTTGATCGTAATCATGCCGCTGCTGTTGCTGCAAGCGATTGCGACCTGGATTTTTTACGACCGACATTGGGCGGCGATTTCTTGGCGGTTGTCGAGCGGCGTGGTCGGCGATGTCGCGCTGGTGATCGAAACGCTCGACCATATCGGCTCGGAGGCGGCGGTGACCCGCCTGTTGGCGCGGGCCGAAGGGCTGACCGACATCCACTACACGTTGGCCCGCGACGCGCGTCTCCCGCCGCCGGCGCCGCCCGGCGGGACGCGGCTCGAAAGCCAGTTGCGCCAAGCGATGCTCGGGCGGATTTCCGAGCCGTGGCGGATCACCGGTCTCGACAACCCCGACGGGCTGCGCATCGAGGTGCAGCTCAAGCGCGGGGTGTTGACCGCGTCGGTGCCGTGGAACCTGCTCTACAGCTACACGACCTATATGTTTGTGATGTGGATGGTCGGCTCGTCGCTGGTCCTGCTGGCCATCGCCACGGTGTTTTTGCGCAATCAGGTCAAATCGCTGCGGCGGCTTGCAGCGGCAGCCGACAATTTTGGCAAGGGGCGCTATGTGCCGTTTTTCAAGGTCGAAGGCGCGATCGAAATCCGCCGGGCCGCGGTCGCGTTCATGCAAATGCGCGACCGCATCCAGCGCCAGATCCGGCAGCGCACCCAGATGCTGGCCGGGGTGTCGCACGATCTGCGCACGCCATTGACCAGGATGAAGCTCGCGCTCGAAATCCTTGGCGACGATCCGGTCGTCGAAGAGCTGAAATCCGACGTCGCCGAAATGGAGCATATGGTGCTCGGCTATCTCGATTTCGCCCGCGGCGAGGGCAGCGAGGTGCCGGTCGAAACCGATCTGTCATTGCTGCTCGAGGATGTCGCCGCGACGATGCGGCGCGAGGGCGCCAGCCTGACGCTCAGCGCGCCGCCCGAATGTCTGATGACGGTCCGGCCCAACGCTGTGCGCCGCTGCCTGGTGAACCTCGTCGCCAACGCCCGTCGGCACGCCGCCCATGTCTGGATTACCGCGGCGGCGGGAGCGGAAGGGCTCGACATCCTGGTCGACGACGACGGCCCGGGGATCGCGCCCGCCGATCGCGAGCGCGTCTTTCGCGCGTTTGTGCGGCTTGATGCCTCGCGCAACCCGTCGACCGGCGGCGTCGGCCTTGGTCTGACGATCGCCCGCGACGTCGCCCGCGGGCATGGCGGCGATATTCGCCTGGAAACCTCGCCCTATGGCGGATTGCGCGCGCGGCTGCACCTGCCGCATTAGCCGTCGGCGACCGAGGGGGCCAGCATTTTTCGCGGGTCGACGATCCGGTCGAACTCGGCTTCACTGACAAAACCGAGCCCCAGCGCCGCCTCCTTCAGGCTCAGCCCGTGCTCGCTCGCATGATGAGCGATCGCGGCCGCTTTGTCGTAGCCGATGACCGGCGCCAGGGCGGTGACCAGCATCAGCGAGCGCTCGACATCCTGGCGCAGCCGGGTCAGGTTCGGGCGCGTTCCTTCGATCAAGAATTTGCGAAAATTGGTGCAGCCGTCGGCGAGCAGGGTGATCGACTGCATCAGATTGTGAATGATCAGCGGCTTGTACACGTTCATTTCGAGATAGCCGCCGGCCCCGCCCAGCCCCGTCGCCACATCGTTGCCGATCACCTGCACGCAAATCATGGTCAGCGCCTCGGCCTGCGTCGGGTTCACCTTGCCCGGCATGATCGACGAGCCGGGCTCGTTTTCCGGGATCAGCAATTCGGCCAAGCCGGCGCGCGGACCGCAGCACAAAAGCCGGATGTCATTGGCGATCTTGTAGAGCGAGACGGCAAGTGTGCGCAGCGCGGCCGACAAATGCACCAATGCGTCATGGGCGCCTTGCACGGCAAATTTGTTCGGGGCGCTGACAAAGGGCAGGCCGGTCAGCCGCGCGATCTCGGCTGTTGCCGCCTCGGCAAAGCCGGGGGCGGCATTCAAACCGGTGCCGACCGCGGTGCCGCACAGCGCCAGCCGGTAGACGCCCGGCAGCGCCTCGTCCAGCCGGGCAAGGTCGTCGCCGAGCATAGCGGCGTAACCCGACCACTCCTGGCCCAGCGTCAACGGTGTCGCATCCTGCATATGGGTCCGGCCGATTTTGATGATGTCGGCCCACGCCTCGGCCTTGGCCGCGATCGCCTGCTCCAAGCCGCGCACCGCCGGGATCAGGCGGCCGGTCACGCCCCGGGCGGCGGCGATGTGCATCGCCGTCGGAAAATTGTCGTTCGAGGATTGCGACATGTTGGCGTGGTCGTTGGGATGAACCGGCGTCTTGCTGCCCAGCGGGGTGCCGGCGAGTTGGCAGCAGCGGTTGGAGATGACCTCGTTGACGTTCATGTTGAATTGGGTGCCGCTGCCGGTCATCCACACCCGTAGCGGGAACATGTCGTCATGCCGGCCAGCCAGAATCTCGTCGCAAGCCTGGGTGATCAGCCGGCAGACCCGGTCGTCGAGCCGGCCGGCGGCGTGGTTCGCGGTGGCGGCCGCCTTTTTCACGATCGCATAGGCCGGGATCATTTCACCCGGCATCAGCTCGCGGCCGATGCTGAAATATTCGAGCGCGCGCTGGGTTTGCGCCCCCCACAATTTGTCGGCCGGAACCGCGACCGCGCCCATGCTGTCGCGTTCGATACGGGTTTGACCCATGACCGGCTCCTCGCTTGCGAACCGTCGCCCCGCCGATGATTTCGGCATGCCGACCAGCCTCGCCAATTCTGCGGCGAACAGCGATCGGGGATGAAATGTCGGCGAGCCGGGGAAATTCGGCGGCGCCCGATCCGCCGACATCCGCCCCGGCCGGCAGCGGCGCCGGGCGCGGCGCCCGGCTGGCAGCGCCCCGACCGCGCGAGTGCGCCGCCGAGGGG
>JAJPIH010000218.1 GCA_021324875.1 Alphaproteobacteria bacterium | reverse complement strand
TGTGGACGGCGCTCGAGGAGACCGGGATCGTCCTGTCCTGGCATATCACGGTGTTCACGCCCGACCCCAAGAGCCGGGCGGCCGGCAAAGCCGCGAGCGTGTTTGAGAACACCAAGTTCTTTATGGCGAACTTTCTCGAACCGTTTGTCGATCTGTTCGCCTGGGGGATCCTGGAGCGCCATCCCAAGCTCAAGATCGTCATCGCCGAGGGCGGCACCGGCTGGTTGCCGTGGCTCGTGCAGGAGCTCGATTACCGCCATTGGCGGCTGTGGGAGGCGATGGATTTCTGGGCGGACAAGGGCGGCAGGGAACTCGAAACCAAGCCCAGCGAACTCTTCAAACGGCAGATCTGGGCGACCTTTCAGGAAGACCAGGCGGCAATGTCCCTGATCCCGTTCTTTGGCGATGGCCATTTGCTGTGGGCCTCCGACTACCCGCATCCCGACGGGGTGTGGCCCAATTCGCATGCCGCGATCGCGCGTCAAATGGCCGATCTGTCGCCCGAGATGCGGCGCAAGCTGACCCACGACAACGCCGCCGCACTGTACGGGCTGTCGTAACCGCCCTGGGTGTGCGCCGAACCCGCCCCGGTCAAGGGGCGGGCGGGCGCGCCGTTAATCCGTCGCCGGATCGTTCGGTGGTGACCGGCGGGCAGGGGGCTGAAAACCCCGCCCGCCCGCATTCATAAAGCGGCGTTGGCCGCGTCCGATCTCGCGCAACGGCGAGCGAAGGACAGCCCGACAACAGCCGCGTCAGCCGGTCACAAGCCGCTGCACTGTCCGACCTTGTTGCCGCCCACCGTGTTTGGCGTACCGCCATCTTGCGGTGGCGGCATATTGCCCGTGCAGACAGGGCTGCCGCCGATCGCATTGCCGACAATGTCGTTGTCGCCCGCTGCCATCGTGATGTTGTTCTGGTTGAGCAGGTTTCCGGACACCGTGTTGCCGGTCAGATTGATATATTGGCTGGGTGAGGAGTTCGCGACCGACAGGGTGCCGCCGATAAACGAGTTCCTGATATCTACCCGGCCCTTTGTTCCGGTTGCCGACACGCTGCCGAGAATATTGACCGCACCCCCGGTTGTCGGGACGAGATAGATTTGGCTGGCGCCCACGGCCAGCAATGAACTGGTGACGGTGAAGGTCGCGGTCCCTAAATCTTGCAGCGTCGCCCCCAAACCCACCGTTACATTGACCGCGACGCTGACATTGCCCGTGGTGCTGACGTTGCAGGTGGCGTTGGCCGGCACGCTGACCGCGGTGTAACTGCCGGCGGGTAAAGTGCCGGTGCAGTTAAAGGTTTGCGCGGCGGCGGTGCCGGCGCCGGCGGCCAGCGCACAAGCCAAAATCGAAAGTCGCCAGGAAAGCTGCTGGATCATCAATTTTCTCCCTCTCGCACTGCCGGCGAGGCTCGCAGAAAAGGCCCGGCCGGGGTTTTTGTGTGGCTACGATGAAACCGTAATCTGCCGCCGTCAAGTGTTTCACAGTCAAGTGAGACAATTGTAGCGGGTAAGCTCCTTCGGATACTGGAAAAATATCGAGATCGCATCAGGTTAGTTGAACGCCCGAGGACCGCATATTGACGAATTCTGGCGCAACATCGCCGATTTCGGTCGCCGAACGACGAACGGAGTAGGGATTGCGAGATCGTTAAATCGCCGCGCCCGGCGGTTGCCGGAGATGGCTTACCCGCTTGAATAAAAAACCGCGAGCCACACTGTCGGCGTCGCAGGGTCGGTCCACACGACGCGGTGGCGGCGATGGGGGGCGACATCGAGCCAGTCGCCGGGGGCGAGCAGGCGGTCCTCGCCCTCATCGGCAAAGCGCAGGCGTGCGGCACCGGTCAGCAGCACCACCCACTCGCCCTCGTCCTGGTCATACCAGAAGCCGGGCGGGCTCGCCTGGCCGAGCGAGACGATGCGCTCGATGCGCAGCCCGGGGCGGGTCAGCAGCGCGGCCGCGACCTCGCCGGCGCGCGCATCGGGAAGCGGCGACAACAGGTTCATGGCGTCGCCGCGAGCACGCCGCCGACCGCGCGCCGCCAGCCGGAATAGCGCTCCTCGCGTTCGCCCGCCGGCATGTGCGGCGTAAAGCGGCGCTCCGGCCGCCAGCCTGCTTCCAGCGCCGCGGGGTCGGGGTAGAGGCCGCGGGTCAAACCGGCGGCATAGGCCGCACCCCAAGCGGTCGTCTCGACAAGCGCCGGGCGCTCGACCGGTGCCGGCAGGATGTCGGCGAGAAATTGCATCGTCCAATCGCTCGCGGCCATGCCGCCATCGACGCGCAAATTCGCCGGCGCAATGCCGGAATCGGCGGCTATCGCCGTCATCAGGTCGCGGGTCTGATAGCCGACCGCTTCGAGCGCGGCGCGGGCGATCTCGGCCGGCCCGCATTCGGCGGTCAGCCCGATCAGCGCGCCGCGCGCCTGCGGCGCCCAATAAGGGGCGCCCAACCCGGCAAAACCCGGCACCAAATAAAGCCTCTGCCGCGGGTCGGCGGCGGCGGCAAGGGCGCCGGTTTCGGCGGCGGTGGTGATCAGCCCGAGCCGGTCGCGCAGCCATTGCACGGCGGCGCCGACGACAAAGATGCTGCCTTCGAGCGCATAGGCGGTGCGGCCGCCGAGCCGGTAGCCGATGGTGGTCAACAGCCGGTGGCGCGAGCGCACCGGGGCCGGGCCGAGATTGACGAGGGCAAAGGCGCCGGTGCCATAGGTGGCTTTGACCATGCCCGGGCGAAAGCAAGCCTGGCCGAGCAACGCCGCCTGCTGGTCGCCGACCAGGGCGGCAATCGGGATCGCCGCGCCGAACAGATCCGGCGCGGTTGCGCCGTAATCGGCGCCGGTGTCGCGCACCTCCGGCAATATCGCGCGCGGGATCGCAAAAGCCGCGAGCAGCGCCTCGTCCCAGTCGAGCGGGGTAATGTCGAAGAGCATCGTGCGCGCGGCGTTGGTGACATCGGTCGCATGCACCCGGCCCGCCGTCAACCGCCACAACAAAAAGCTGTCGATCGTGCCAAAGGCGATCTCGCCGGCTTCGGCGCGGCGGCGCAGACCGGGTATGCTGTCGAGCAGCCAGCGGATCTTCGAGGCCGAAAAATAGGGGTCGATGACCAACCCGCTGCGCGCTTCGACGAGTTCATCGAGCCCGTCGCCTCGCCACCGGGCGCAGATTTCGCTGGTGCGCCGGTCCTGCCAGACGATCGCATTGAACACCGGTCGGCCGCTGTCGCGCTCCCAAAGCACGGTCGTCTCGCGCTGGTTGGCGATCCCGATCGCGGCGACCGGCCCCAAAGCGGCGGCCAAAACCTCGCGGCCTGTCGTCAAGACGCTTTGCCAAATCTCTTCGGGATCATGCTCGACCCAGCCCGGCTGCGGGTAATGGGGGGTGAGTTCGATTTGCGCCTGGGCGCCAACCCGGCCCTCCGCATCGAACAGGATCGCCCGGGTGCTGGTCGTTCCCTGGTCGATTGCCAGGACATGTGCGGTTCCTGTCACCCGATCCGGCTCCCGCTCCGCCGCGCTTGTGCCGCGGCCAGCGACCATATCGCGGTCGCGCTTGATAAATGCAAATGTCGGGCAATCAGGGTCCGCCGGCAACTTTGCCTGTCCCCATTGTCAGGGATGCTGCGCCCTGCGCAAAAGCCGCTAGAATGCGGCGGCTCACTCGAGAGCTGGATGGCGCTCATGCAGGATCAAACCGAATTCGATTACATCATCGTCGGCGCCGGCTCGGCCGGCTGTGTGCTCGCCAACCGGCTGAGCGCCGACCCGCAGATCAAGGTTCTGGTGCTCGAGGCCGGCGGCAAAGACACAAATCCGTGGATCCATATCCCGGCCGGCTTCTACCGCAACATCTATCACCCGAAGATCACCTGGCAGTACGAAACCGAGCCGCAGCCCGAGCTTGCCGGCCGGCGCCTGCCCTGGCCGCGCGGC
>JAJPIH010000158.1 GCA_021324875.1 Alphaproteobacteria bacterium | reverse complement strand
TCGACCTCGGCTACGTTCATCGCCGGCGATTTGGGCATCCGCCTGAATTATTTCATGGATGTGGTTGGCGGCGGGTCGTCGACCGAGGCGCTGGTCGGCATCGCCATCGGACTGATCGAAGCCGGGTGCTGCAAAACAGTCGCCATCTTCCGTCGATGAACGGCTATTCGCAGGTCAGGATCGGCGGCACCGGCGCGCGTTCGGCCGCTCCGGTTTCGGGCGACATGCTGCACAACCGCGCCTATGGCTGGCAAAGCGCCGGGCAGAGCTTTGCGCCCACTTTTATGCGCCACATGTACGATTACGGGACCCGACCCGAGCAGGTCGCGATGGTCAAGGTCGCGCACAGCCACCACGCCTCGAACAATCCCAAGGCCTATTACAAAAGGCGCTACACGGTCGAGGACGTGCTCGGCAGCCGGCTGATCTGCAAGCCGCTGCATCTGTTGGATTGCTGCGTCGAAACCGACAACGCGACGGCGATCATCGTGACTTCGGCCGAGCGCGCCCGCGACATGAAACAGCCGCTGGTGCTGATCCGCGGCGTTGTCGGCCGCTGCTCAAAGCCGCGGCTCGATATGCATTATCAGCACGGGCCGATTTCGACGGTCGCCGGCCATTACGCCAAGAACATATTGTGGCCCAATTCTGGGGTCGGGCCCGAGGATATCGACGTGACCGGGTCCTATGATGCGTTCACCTTCACGACAATGCTGCAGCTCGAAGATTACGGGTTTTGCAAAAAGGGCGAAGGCGGCGAATACGTGTCGAGCGGCGCCATCCAACTCGGTGGGCGGCGGCCCAACAATACCAGCGGCGGGCATTTGTGCGAGGGGTACACCCACGGCATGAACATGGTCATCGAGAATGTCCGGCAGCTGCGCCACGATGCCGACGATTCATGCCCGCTCGGCCCGGACGGAAGGCGCCAGCACACCTTTGACTACCGCGAGGGCGGCTGCCGCCAGGTGCGCGATGTCGAAGTCACCGCCAATCTCGGCTGGGCCAATCCCGCCACCGCATCGGCGATGGTGATGCGGCGCGGCTGGTGAGGCGCACGGGACGAACATCTTTCCGGGGAGAAGTATCATGCCGGTTCGCGGCGAATATCTGGGCATGGGATTGACGATCGACGATCTCGACATCGAGAACATCGAATATTTCCGCCATTGCGCCGAGCACGATTTCCATCTGCAAGCCTGCGCGCAATGCGGTCGGCTGCGCTATCCGCCGACAACGGCTTGCCCGTGGTGCATGTCGCTCGAGTCGCGCTGGCAGCGGGTCGAAGGCAAAGGAGCCGTCCATTCCTATACCGAAGTGCATCATGCGATCCAGCCGGCGTTTCGCGCCAAGACCCCCTATCTGGTGCTGCTGGTCGATCTCGATACGCAAAAGGGCCAGCCGACACCCGACGAGGCGCTGCGCGTCGTCGGCAACCTGACCACGCCCGAGGGCGAGCTCGCCCCGCCCGAAATGGTGCGCCGGGTCGGCATCGGCACCCGGGTGCGCATGGTGTTCAGCGATGTCGGCCCGGGTCTGGCGCTGCCGCAATGGACGATCGACGAAAGCGCCACGCAGCCGGCCACGATCTGGCGCTATCCGCAGGAGTAGGCGCAGCATCGCGCCTGTCGCGGCATCCAGACGGCCGGCGGCGGCGCAACCGGCGCCGACCTGTCGGGTTCAGTCGCCGGTCGTCGGCGCCCCGCCACCCGCCGGCGTTTGCGGCAGAAACCAACGCTGATCGCGGTTTTCGAGGCGGCCGGCGCGACGATGACGCTGCAATGCGATGCCGAGGTGGTTGGGCCGCACCGACATTCCCAGCTCGTGGGTCAGATAGGTCATGACCTCGGCGGCGGTCGCACCGCTGCTATGAGCGCCGACCGCGCGCAGCGTTGCATCGCTCAGCGACAATACGTTGGCCGGCTTTGCCGCGCGCGCCGGGCGAGCCGGCGACGCAGCGGCGGATCGACCGCGCCGGCGCCGCTCGCCGGGGGCCGGCCTTACGCCGAAGCGGGACAGCACCCGCTCGGCAATCTCGAGCTCTTCGAGCTGCTGGGCAAGTTTGGCGCGGTCAGCGTCGAGCCGCGCCAGGCGCTCGGCGAGCTTTTGCTTTTCCTGGGTGATTTCGTCTAACGTCGCCATTGCCGCTCTCCTATGGCCGACTTGGCACCCCACCGATCCCGGTTTTGGCAATAAATGGCGAACCGCGGTTTCAATAAAAGGCCAGACGACTGAAAAAGGTTGAATTTTCGCGACTGCGGCGGGTTACTGCGGGAACCCCCGTGCAGAATTATTGGCCGCAGCGCTCCTGTCGCGGCACTGCGGGATGACGCTGCGGCCCGGCCGCGGCGCGCGGTTCAATGAACCGCCTGTTCGGCCAAATGATTGTCCACGCAGCTGTTAAACGGCACCTCGCGCCCGACAAAGCCGGAGGAAATCAGCCCCTGCCGCAACCGCTCAAACCCCTCTTGCGGCAGGATCGGGTCGGTGCCCCATACCGCTTGGAGCCGGTATCTGGCGATCGCTCCCTCCAATGTAGCGAGATGATTGTCGGGAAAAAACCCGGCAATGGCCGCGGCGATTTCCGCCGGCGATGCGGTCTGCACCCATCGCTGGGTCTGATAGATGGCGCGCACCAGGCGCAGCAGCGGTTCGGGATCGGAAGCCAGCCGCTCGCGGGTGGCGACCAAAGCGGTGTAGCTGGTCCGCCCGCGCCGGCTCGCGGCGTACCACAAATGGCCGCCGTTGTTCCTCAACGCGTGCTCGACAAAGGGTTCGAAGCATTGCACCGCATCGACGCCGCCGGCGCGCAATGCGGCAAGGTTATCGGCCATGCTCTGTTCGCCGATCCGATTGAGACCGTCAGGATCGATCCCGGCTTGGCGCAAATCCTCCTGCAGGCAGAGCCACGGGGTCGGCACCTCGGCGACGCTGGCAAAGCGCAGCGAAGCGAGGTCGGCGAGCCGGAAGTCGGGACGCGGCTCGCGCCCGACAATCGAAAACGGGTCGCGGCAAACCACTTCGGCGATACAGGCCAGCGGCGAATCCGGGTGCAAATCGTGGTGCTTGATGATGCGCATCGGACCCGCCCATATCACATCGGCGTCTCCGGCAATCAACGCGGTCTCGGCCCGGCCCGGCCCGGGCGAGGCCAACAGCTCGACCTCGAGCCCTTGCGCCTGATAGGCGCCAATGGCATGGGCGGCATAAAACGGCGTGTACAGCAGGAACCGATAGTTCTCGTAAAGACGCAAGCGCATCGGTCGTCGCCTAGGCTGGGCGGGCGCAGCGGTTGTCCCGATTGACGTTTGGGAGCGGCCGGGAAACCGGCGGATCGGTGTGCAGACCGCCGGCGATCCCGGCCGCAAGGCGAGGCGCGGCGTCTGCTACAGGACACCCTCCTGGCGCAGCCCCTCGATCTCGGCCGAACCGAGCCCGAGCCAGTTGTGCAACACCTCGGCGCTGTGCCCGCCGAGCGGCGGCGATCCCTTGAGGCGCACCGTCTTGCCGTCGATACGCACCGGCCAGGTCGCCATCTTGTAGTCGCCATTGTGGTGATGCACGAACTGCATCAGACCGCGCGTCTCAAAGCTCGGCTCGTTCTGCAATTCCATCGTGTCGAACACGGCGCTGGCCGGCACGCCAACGGCAATCAGCTTTTCCATGGCCTCGCGCTTGTCATGCTGGCGGGTCCACTCGCCGATGATCGCGTCGAGCTCCTTCTCGTTTTTGACGCGCAGATCGCCGGTGGCGAAACGCGGATCGTCGATCAGCTCCTCGCGCCCGATCAGTCGCATCAGTCGCGACCAATGCTCGGGATTGGCGCGGCTAGTGGTCAAATAGACATAATCGTTCGGCCCGCCGCCCTTGCACGGATAGAGGCCCGAGGGCGCGTTGTTGCCGCCGCCCGATTTGGCCCCGCGCCGCGGCGCCGGCTTGCCGGTGCGCGCCATCGTCGCAAAACAGGTGCGCATGTAATGGATCATCGCATCCTGCATCGCCAGCTGCAGGTGCCGGCCGCGGCCGGTATGATTGCGCTCGTGCAGGGCCCCGAGGATCGTTGCCGCCATCAGCATGCCGGTGCCGGTGTCGCCAAACGACAATCCGGGTTTGACCGGCGGCCGGTCGGGCTCGCCGGTGACACTGATCGGTCCGCCCGCGGCCTGCGC
>JAJPIH010000341.1 GCA_021324875.1 Alphaproteobacteria bacterium | reverse complement strand
CCCATCGAGATGCCGACAATATGCGCCTTTTCGATCGCCAGCGCGTCGAGCACGGCGCGGATGTCGTCGCGCGCGCGCTGTTGCGAATAGCGCGCCGGGTCCTCAGGGACATCCGAGGGCGGATAGCCGCGCGCATTGTAGGCGATGGCGCGATAGCGCCGGCCGAAATGCCGCAGCTGGCCCTCATAGCCGCGGCAATCGTCGGCAAATTCATGGACAAAGACGATCGGGGTTCCCGACCCGGTCTCCTCGTAATAGAGCCGCACCCCGTCATCGGTGGTCAGATATGGCATCGCTCGTCCCTGAAACTCGCAGAGGCGGGGATTTTAGAGGCCGGAAACCCGGGACGCTACCGGCTCACTGCGCCGCGGCCGGCTGTTACGGCAAGATGGCGGCCGGCGCGCAGCCGGTCGCGCGTGAATGGACAATTGTCGAGGGCGCAGCCGATGCGGCGGCCCGGTCGCGGCGGGCCCCGCCGAACGCGGCGTAGACTAGGTGTCGAGGAAGCTGCGCAATTTCCGCGAGCGGCTCGGATGCTTCAATTTGCGCAGCGCCTTGGCCTCGATCTGGCGGATCCGCTCGCGCGTTACCGAGAATTGCTGACCGACCTCTTCGAGCGTGTGGTCGGTGTTCATGCCGATGCCGAAACGCATGCGCAACACGCGTTCCTCGCGCGCGGTCAGCGAGGCGAGCACCCGGGTCGTGGTCTCGCGCAGATTGGCCTGGATCGCCGCGTCGAGCGGCAGCACCGCGTTCTTGTCTTCGATGAAATCGCCGAGATGCGAATCCTCCTCGTCCCCGATCGGGGTTTCGAGGCTGATCGGCTCCTTGGCGATCTTGAGCACCTTGCGCACCTTTTCGAGCGGCATCGCGAGCTTGTCGGCGAGTTCCTCGGGGGTCGGCTCGCGGCCGATTTCGTGCAGCATCTGGCGCGAGGTGCGCACCAGCTTGTTGATCGTCTCGATCATGTGCACCGGGATGCGGATCGTGCGTGCCTGATCGGCGATCGAGCGGGTGATCGCCTGGCGGATCCACCAGGTGGCATAGGTCGAGAATTTGTAGCCGCGGCGGTACTCGAATTTGTCGACCGCCTTCATCAAGCCGATATTGCCTTCCTGGATCAGGTCGAGGAATTGCAATCCGCGGTTGGTGTATTTCTTGGCTATCGAGATAACGAGCCGGAGATTGGCCTCGACCATCTCCTTTTTGGCGCGGCTGGCTTCGCGTTCGCCGCGCTGCACGGTCTGTACGACGCGACGGAACTCGCCGATCGGCAGCTTGGCTTCCAGCGCCAATTGGGCGATGCGTTCGCGCAGCTCGGCCGCCTCGCAGCGATGGCGCTCGATAAAGCGCCCCCAGCCATATCCGAGCGAGGCCACCCGATCGAGCCAGTCGTTGCCGAGTTCGTTGCCGTAATATTCCTTCAGAAACTCGGCCCGTTTGACGCCGGCATTCTCGGCCAAGCGCAACAGCCGGCCTTCTTCGGCCATCAGCCTGCGGTTGAGCTCATAGAGCTGCTCGACGAGGGATTCGATGCGCGCATTGTTGAGACGGATGCGCTTGACCTCTTCGGTCACCTTGCTTTTGAGCTTTTCATAGCGGCGCTCGGTGACCTTGGGCAGCGTCTCACCCTTGAGCAGAGCATGGATGCGCTGCTCCTGCAGGCGGTGCAGCTTGCGGTGCAACTCGGCGATGGCGTCGAAAGTCGCCATCAGGCTCGGCTTCAGCTGCGCTTCCATCGCCGCCAGCGAGATCGAGCTTTCCTCGGCCTCGCCGTCCTCCCCGCCGAGATCGGGCTCGGCCGCGCCAAGCCCGCCATCGCCGTCGGTGTCGCCATCCTCGGCGGCGCCCGGTTCCGGCTCCGTCTCCAATTCGTCGGCGGCGACGCGGGCGACGGCCGGCGTTTCCACCACGAGCTGATCAAAACCGGCGCTGCCGTAGGTGGCCTCGAGATCGATGATGTCGCGCAGCAGCATCCGGCCCTCGGCGAGCCCGTCGCGCCACGCCACCAGGGCGCGGATCGTCAGCGGGTTCTCGCAGATGCCGCTGATCATCATCTCGCGACCGGCTTCGATCCGTTTGGCGATCGCGATCTCGCCTTCGCGCGACAACAGCTCGACCAACCCCATCTCGCGCAGATACATGCGGACCGGGTCGTCGGTGCGGCCGATATCGTCGTCGTCGAGATTGCCGCGGCTTTCGCCCTCGCCCTCCTCGGCTTCGGCCGCGGCCGGCTCGTCATTGTCTTCGCCTTCGCTGACGCTGACACCCAGCTCGGACAGCGTGGTCATCGTGTCTTCGATCTGCTCCGAAGAGACCTGATCAGGCGGCAGCGCGGCATTGAGTTCGTCATAGGTCACGTAGCCGCGCTCGCGGCCGCGGGCCAGCATCTTCTTGATGGCGGCGGCGACGATATCGAGCAGCGGCGCCTCGGCTGCCTCTTCGCGGGTTTCGGTCGCTTCAGCCGTGGTCGCCGCCTTGCTCGCCATTCCACCGTCCCTAAAAAAGTTTCGCACCGCCCGGTGTTCCGGGCTCTCAACTCGCCGCTGACCGCTCTTCTCAAATTGACTCGTCGTCGCTCGCGCTCTGCTGCAACGCGCGCTCACGCGCGGCCAGGAAATCGTCCCAGCTGGCGGTCGATACATCGCGGATCAGATGACTGCTCGCCTCAGCCAAGATCGACCACCGACCTCCCGTCAGCATCCCTATCACATGCGCCCACTCGGCCCGCGCGGCGGGCATTCCCGAGCGCCGGATGAGGAAGCCCAAATCGACCGAAGGCGAGAGGAGCGCATCCACGATCGCCGCAAACCCGCGCGTGGAAAGGTGTTGCCGCAACGCCGACGCTTCAAGCCCCGGGCGCAGAGTATCGATCTCTAAAATTTCGCGACGAAGCTTGTCAAGCTCTGCTTCGGGCAAATCGAGCGCGGCAAATTCCTCGGCGACCTCGCCGATCAGCGACGGAAAGTTGAGCAGCAGGCAAAACAGGATCTCGCGCTGCTTGCGCGCGGGCGACGGCGGCGGTGGCGGCGGTCCCTCGGAGACAACGGCGGGTTGCGCCGCACGGCGGGCGGCGCGTGCGGCCGGCGCCGGCCGGCAGCGCCGTCGATAGAGTGCTTCGAACTCGAAACGCACCCGCGGATCGGCGATACGCTGCACGTGCTCGCGCAAACTCGCCTGGATGCGGGCCAGACGCTCGGGCGTATCGCGCGCCGCGCCGGCAACCTCGGCTTCCCACAGCATGTCGGCCAAGGGTCGCGCCGCCGCCAACAATTCGGCCAGCGCGGCGGGCCCGCCGGCGCGCAGCAGCGAGTCCGGGTCTTCGCCCGCCGGCAATGCCGCAAAACGCAGGCTGAAGCCCGGGCGCAGCAGCGGCAGGGCGCGATGAAGCACACGCAACGCCGCCCGCCGCCCGGCCTCGTCGCCGTCGAAACAGAGGATCGGCTCCGGCCCGAGCCGCCACAATTCCTGCAGCTGGTCTTCGCCGAGGGCCGTACCCAACGGCGCCACCGCCGTGGCAAACCCCGCCTGGTGCAGCGCGATGACGTCCATATAGCCTTCGACGACGATCGCCTCGCGGCCCGCGGCGCGCTCCGGTCCGGGCCTGCTGCCCAGGCGCGCCGCCGCCCACCCGTACAGCACCCGCCCTTTGCGGAACACCGGGCTCTCGGGCGAATTGAGGTATTTCGGCTGGTTCGCCCTCGTCGCGTCGGGGCCGAACACGCGACCGCCAAAGGCGATCACCCGGCCGGCGCGATCGCCGATCGGAAACATGATCCGGTTGCGGAAGTAATCGTAGGGCTCGCCGTCCGCCGGCCGGTGCAGCAGACCGGCCTCGGTCAGCAGCGCCTCGCCATGTTCGGGCGCCAGCGCCCGGCGCAGCCCATGGCGCTGATCCGGCGCCAGGCCCAGGCGAAAGCGGCGGATCGTGTCGGCGTCGAGGCCGCGCCCGAAAAGGTAATCACGCGCCGGCGCCCCGACCGGCGACCACAGCCGCGCCTCATAAAAAGCGGCGGCGGCTTCGAGGGTTTCGAGCAGGGTCTTTTGCCGGCGGGCTTGCTCGCGCGCCGCGGCGGTAGGCTTGGGGACCGGGAGACCCGCCTCGGCCGCCAATTTCTCGACCGCTTCGACAAAGTCGAGGTGATCGGCGCGCATCACAAAGCCGATCACGTCGCCATGCGCGCCGCACCCAAAGCAATGGAAGAAATTTTTGTCGTCGACGACATAAAAGGATGGCGTCTTTTCATTGTGGAACGGGCACAGCCCGGCAAATTCGCGGCCTCGCCGTTCGAGTTTGACCCGCCGCGCGACCAGACCGGACAGCGAAACCCGGCTGCGCAACTCGTCGAGAAAACCGGGCGGAAAGGCCATCGCCGGCTAGCGGTTTGCCGGCTCTTCGCCGCCGCGCGCCGCGGCGGGCAAGCGAGGGGGCAGCGCGCCCGCCATCAGCCGAGCAGCTGTTTGACGAGTGGACCGGCGCGGCTCATGTCGATCGCCCCGGCATGGCGGTCGCGCAGACGCGCCATGACCTTGCCCATGTCGCGCACCCCGGCCGCACCGGTTTCGGCGATCGCGGCGCGGGCCGCCGCGGCCATTTCCTCGTCGCTCATCGGTTGCGGCAGAAAACTCGCGATCACCGCGATTTCCTCGCTCTCCTGGCGGGCGAGGTCGGGACGATTGCCGCGTTCGTAGAGCGCGATCGATTCGTGCCGCTGCTTGATCATGGCTTGCAGCAGCCGGATGATCTCGGCCTCGTCGAGCCCCTCGGGACGGCCGGCGGTGCGCGCGGCGACATCGCGCTCTTTGAGCGCCGCCAGGATGAGCCGGACGGTCGAGACGGTGCGCGCCTCGCGCGCCTTCATCGCCTCTTTGAGCCGGTCGGCAAAGACTTGACGCAGCATCGGCGCCTCTCGCAGCGATCGGCCCAGCCTAACGGCATTGACGGCGTGCGGCAATGCGCCCTGCACTCCCGGCGTCTTTGCGGCAGGCGCGCGCGCCGGCCCGGGTTGACCCTCAACGGTTGCATCGTTATCTGTTGGCAGCTCCGCGACGCGCGCCATAGCGGCGGCCGTCGATCCATGCCTAGCCCGATAGGGATATTGTCCGTCGATGCGGGACCCCTCGCCGCAACCGCCCGACTGCAACGCGGCCCTGGTGCTGGCGGACGGGACGGTGTTTTGGGGCCGCGGGTTTGGCGCGAGCGGTGCGGCGGTCGGCGAGGTGTGCTTCAACACCGCGATGACCGGCTATCAGGAGATCCTGACCGATCCCTCCTATGCCGGGCAGATCATCACCTTCACCTTTCCGCATATTGGCAATGTCGGCGCCAACCCCGACGACATCGAAACCGCGACCCCGGCGGCGCGCGGCCTGGTCGTCAAAAGCCGGGTGACCGCACCCGCCAATTGGCGCGCCACGACGCCGTTCGAGCGCTGGGTTGAAGAGCACGGGCTGGTCGGGGTCTACGGCGTCGACACCCGGCGGCTGACGCGGCGGGTGCGCGATGGCGGGCCGCCCAACGGCGTGATTGCGTTCGACCCGCGCCGGCCGCTCGACATTCCCGCGCTGGCGGCGCAGGCGGCGGCCTGGCCCGGGCTCGAGGGCATGGACCTCGCCCAGGAAGTCACCTGCCGGCAGAGCTATGATTGGGACGAGAGCGTGTGGCGCCGCGAGAGCGGCTATGGCCGGCTCTTGGCCCCGCGCCATCGGGTGGTCGCGATCGATTACGGCGCCAAACGCAATATTCTGCGCATGCTCGCCGCCCATGGCTGCCGCACGACCGTGGTGCCGGCCACCGCCAGCCTCGCCGAGGTGCTGCGGCACCGGCCCGACGGCGTGTTTTTGTCAAACGGGCCCGGCGACCCGGCCGCGACCGCGACCTATGCGGTGCCGGTGTTGCGCGAGCTGCTGGCCCTCGGCCTGCCGATTTTCGGCATCTGCCTTGGCCACCAATTGTTGGCGCTGGCGCTCGGCGGGCGCACCCGCAAGATGGCGCGCGGGCACCGCGGCGCCAACCATCCGGTCAAGGACCTCGCGACCGGCCGGGTCGAGGTGACGAGCCAAAACCACGGTTTTGTGATCGATCCCGAAACCCTGCCGCAAGAGGTCGAGGCGACCCACGTCTCGCTGTTCGACAACACCAATGAAGGTCTGCGCCTCGTCGGGCGGCCGGTGTTTTCGGTGCAGTACCATCCCGAGGCCAGCCCCGGCCCGCACGACAGCCATTATCTGTTCGCGCGCTTTGTCCAGCTGATGGACGCGCATGCCTAGGCGCGACGACCTCGATCGGATTTTGCTGATCGGCGCCGGCCCAATCGTGATCGGCCAAGCCTGCGAGTTTGATTATTCCGGCGCGCAGGCGTGCAAGGCGCTCAAAGCCGAAGGCTACCGGGTCGTGCTGGTCAATTCCAACCCGGCGACGATCATGACCGATCCGGAGCTGGCGGATGCGACCTATATCGAGCCGATCACGCCCGAGATGGTCGAAAAGATCATCCTGCGCGAAGCCGCGCAGGGCCATCCGGTCGACGCGCTGTTGCCGACCATGGGCGGACAGACCGCGCTCAACACGGCGATGGCGCTGGCGCGCGCCGGGGTGTTGGAACGCCACGGCGTCGAACTGATCGGCGCCAATGCCGAGGTCATCGCCAAGGCCGAGGACCGCCAGTTGTTCCGCCAGGCGATGGACCGCATCGGGCTGGCCTCGCCTGCAAGCCGCCTCGTGCGCTCGGTCGACGAGGCCTTTGCCGCACTCGACGAGGTCGGTCTGCCGGCAATCATCCGGCCGTCTTTCACCCTGGGCGGCACCGGCGGCGGCATCGCCTACAACGCCGCCGAGTTTGAGGACATTGTCCGCGGCGGGCTGCGCGCTTCGCCGACCCATGAAGTGCTGATCGAAGAATCGGTGCTCGGCTGGAAAGAATACGAGATGGAGGTCGTG
>JAJPIH010000428.1 GCA_021324875.1 Alphaproteobacteria bacterium | reverse complement strand
GCCCGGGACGATGCTTTGGATCGGCGTGACCAGCGCCCCCGAGAGCCCGGCCAGAAACGAGCTGATCACAAACATCCCGGTGTAGATCGAGCCGACATTGGCGCCGAGGGCGTCGAGCATCTCGCGGTCATAGGCCGCCGCCCGCACCAGGCGCCCCACCGCGGTGTGGTTGAGCGCCAGCCAGCCGGCGACCGCGATCGCCGGCCCGATCGCCATCATGAACAGGTTGTAGGCCGGCTGCGTCGTTCCAAAGATGTGCAGGCTGCCGGCCAATATCGGGGGCTGCGGCACCGACAGCTGGCCGGTTCCCCACAAGAATTTTGCGACGTCGCCGAGGATCAGCACCAGCGCATAGGTGAACAGCAGCTGGTAGAGCTCTTCGCGGCCGTAGAGCGAACGGAAAAACAGTCGTTCGACAACCGCGCCCAGCAGCGCTACCGCGCACGCCGCAAACAGCGCGGCCGGCCAAAACCCCTCGGGCGACGGGTGCAGCCATTGCACGGCCTGCCAGGCGAGATAGGCGCCGAGCATATAGAACGAGCCATGGGCAAAATTGATCACCCGCATGACCCCGAAGACCAGCGACAGCCCCGAGGCAATCAAAAACAAATACATCGCGGTGGTCAGCCCGCCCATGAACTGGCTGAATAAAAACGATGGCGCCACCGCGTTTGCCTTCTCTGGAAAGGGCTGCCGGTGCCGGGTCGGTCGCCGGCCCGAGGTCAGCGTTCAGACCGTGGTCAGTTGGTGACCGGGAAGGATTTTGGCAGGACTTCGGGGTTCTTCATGACGGCAAACGGATAGGCGGCTTCCCTGACCATGACGCCCCAATATTCGGGGGCGAAGGTCTCGTGCGATTTGACGCTGAATGTCCGCTCCCCGACCGGCGTGTCAAAGCTCATCCCGAGCAACGCCTTGGCGACCGCGGCGCTGTCGGCGCTGCCGGCCTTCTTGATGCCGTCGGCGAGGGCGTAGATCGATTGATAGCCGACGATCGTCCAGCCCGAGGCGTATTTCGCCTTGGTGAATTTTTTGAGGTCCTCGATGAATTTCTTGTGGGCCGCGGGCTCGTCGGCGCCGCCCCAAATCACCGGGTCGTAGCTGTCGGAGATGATGCCATAGGGATAATCGGCGCCCAGCGCCTGCGCCTCGTCGGTGGTGCCGACCTCGGCGGGATCGATCATCCGGTTGTCGATCGCCTTGAAATAGCCGAGCGGCTTGGCCTCCTTGGTGAAGGTGATAAAGTCGCCGGCAAAGAGCGAACAATAAATGGCGTCCGGTTTCTTGCCCATTTGCGCGGTGATGAACGGGGTGAAATCGGCTTCGCCGAGCTTCGGCCATTGCTGGTCGACGATCGTGATGTCGGGCCGGAGCTTTTTCAGGTTGGCGCTGAAAGCGGCAATCGAATCGCGGCCATAGGCGTAGTCGGGCGCAATCGTCGCCACGGTTTTGACGTCCTTCCACCGCGCCATCAACGTGGCGCCCGCCAACCCTTCGACATCAGTGTTTGACGAGACCCGGAAAATATAGGGATGGATGTGCTGCGGATCGGTCAGGATCGTGGCTTTCGAGGTCGGGGCGATAAACACGATCTTGTTTTCTTTGGCCACGGTCGAAACCGCCGGCGCTTCGGCCGAGGTCAGCGTGCCGACCAGAAAATCAACCCCGTCCTTGATGATCAATTCGCGCGAGACGCGCACCGCCTCGTCGGCGCTCGCCTTGCTGTCGCGCGGCAGCAATTCCAGCTGGCGGCCGAGCACCCCGCCTTGGGCATTGATCTCGGCGACGGCCAATTGGGCGCCCTGGAGCACCGGCGTGCCGTAAACCGCGGTCGGTCCGGAGAGCGGTATCGGAAAGCCGATCTTGATCGGCTCGGCGGCGCCCGCGCTCAACGGCAACAACGCCGCCACCGCACCGGCGGCCGCAAGAAGACGCGTCGCAAACATCGAGAAGGTTCCTCCCTGAAACGCGAAGATCTTTTTTTCGCGTGCGTTATGGGTCGCGCCGCGGGACACTGTCAAGAACCGTGGGTGACGCAGCCCAGCGCTGCCGCCAGCTCGCCACGCCATGAAGCGGCGCTGCGGCGACCAGCGCCCGCATCACCGCGCGCGCCAGACAATCGGCCGCGGCATTGCCCAGCCGCAGCAGGGCCGCCGGGTCCACCGCCGGCCCCTGCCCGGTTGCCAGCGCAAACACGCAGTCGCCGTCGAACGGCGTGTGGACCGGCCGGATCGCCCGCGCCAACCCGTCTTGCGCCATCACCGCCAGCCGCCGGCACCCGCCCCGATCGAGCGCGGCATCGGTCGCGACCACCGCGATTGTCGTCGCCGCGCCGGCCGCGGCGGCTCGGGTTTGCGACAAATCGTCGAGATCGACCGGTGTGGGCGGTGCCGGCGGCTGCGGGTCGATATCGCCGGCAAGCGCCAGCTCGGCCGCCCAAAACCGCCCGCAATCGGGCCGCACTGTCGACCCCCAGCAATTGACCGCGACCAGCGCCCCGACCGTGGCGCCGTCGGCGAGCCGCAGCGAGGCGCTGCCGATCCCGCCCTTGAGCGCCCCGGCGCGCGCCCCGAGCCCGGCCCCGGCATTGCCGAGCGTGAAATCCGTCTTTGCCGCCTGCGCCGCACGCCGTCCCAATTCCCGATAAGGCGCGGCACCGGCGTGGCTGTCGCGGCCGGGAAAGCCGAGATCGAACAGGATCGCGGCCGGCACGATCGGCACCCGAATGGCCGGCCCGCCGCTTGGCGTACCCACGGCAAACCCGCGTCCCGCGGCCGCGAGCCACTCCATGACCCCGCCGGCGGCGTCGAGGCCGAATGCCGACCCACCCGACAGCACGACCGCGTCGATCCGCTCGACCAGCGTGTCGGCGGCGAGCAAATCCGTCTCCCGCGTCCCCGGGGCGCCGCCGCGCACATCGACCGCGGCCGTGGCCGGGGCTTCGGCCAGCACCACCGTGGTGCCGGTGACGCGCGCCTGGTCTTCGGCCTGGCCGACCAGGATCCCGCCGACATCGGTGATCGCATTGCGCAAACCCGGTGTTGCCATCGGCTGAACCCTCCCGCGGTTTGGCGTATATCATCGCCGGCCGGTTCCTCAAGCGCGCATGCGGGGCCATCCATGGAGCGAACACCGATCCCCGGTTTCCGACCGCAACTTCACCGCGCCGGCCACAGCCGCGACCGCGACCCGATCCGCCCATGTTCCGCAAGATCCTGATCGCCAATCGCGGCGAGATCGCCTGCCGCATCATCCGCACCGCGCATCGCCTGGGATTGGCCGCCGTTGCGGTCTATTCCGATGCCGACCGCGCCGCCGCTCACGTCGCGCTGGCCGACGAGGCCTGGCCGATCGGGCCGCCGCCGGCGCGCGAAAGCTATCTCGACATCGACGCAATCATCGCCGCAGCCCGGGCGAGCGGTGCCGAGGCGGTGCATCCGGGCTACGGCTTTTTGTCGGAAAACGCGGCGTTTGCCGAGGCCTGCGCGCAGGCCGGGCTCGTCTTTATCGGGCCGCCGCCGGCCGCGATCCGCGCGATGGGCTCGAAATCGGCGGCCAAGGCGCTGATGCTCGCGGCCGGGGTGCCGGTGGTTCCGGGCTATCACGGCGACGACCAGGACCCCGACCGCCTCGCCGCGGAAGCGCACCGCCTCGGCTTTCCGGTGTTGATCAAGGCGGTCGCCGGCGGCGGCGGCCGCGGCATGCGCATCGTCGCCGACGCCCAAGAATTTGGCGCCGCCCTTGCCGCCGCCCGGCGCGAGGCCGAGGGCGCCTTTGCCGATCAGCACATGCTGATCGAGAAATACATCGAACCGGCGCGCCATGTCGAAATCCAGGTTTTTGCCGACCGGCAGGGCCACGCGATCGATCTGTTCGACCGCGATTGCTCGATCCAGCGCCGCCACCAGAAGGTCATCGAAGAGGCGCCGGCGCCCGGGCTGGGCGCGGAATTGCGCCGGAGCATGGCCGCGGCCGCGGTCGCCGCCGCGCGCGCCGTCGGTTATGTCGGCGCCGGCACGGTCGAGTTCATCGTCCCGCCCGGGGCCGCCGACGCCTTCTTTTTCATCGAAATGAACACCCGGCTCCAGGTCGAACACCCGGTCACCGAAGCGATAACCGGTCTTGACCTCGTCGAATGGCAGTTGCGGGTCGCCGCCGGCGAAGAGCTGCCGCTCGCCCGCAAGGAGCTCCGCCGCCGCGGCCATGCGATCGAGGCGCGGCTTTACGCCGAGGATCCCGAGCGCGAATTCCTGCCGCAATCGGGCCGGCTGCGGCGGCTGCGGCTGCCGCCCGCCGAACTCGCGCGCGTCGACAGCGGGGTACGCGAGGGCGACACGATCAGCCCCTATTACGACCCGATGATCGCCAAGATCGTCGTCTGGGGCGAAGACCGGGCGGCGGCGGTTGGCCGCTTGCGCCGGGCGCTCGCGGCGACCGCGGTTCTGGGTCCGGCCACCAATCTGGGCTTTCTGGCGCGGGTGGCGGCGCATCCGGCTTTTGCCGAAGGCGCGATCGACACCGGTTTTATCGAGCGGCACCGGGCGGCGCTGTTGGCGCGCCCGAGCGAAGTTCCCGCGGCGGCGATCGCCGCCGCGGCGTTGCACCGGCTCGCAGCCCGCGCCAGCGCCGCGCGCGCGGCGCAAACCGCTGCCGACCGGTTCAGCCCATGGGCCGAAAACAGCGGCTGGCGTCTTGGTGAGCCCGCCGCTCAGGAGCTCGTGTTGAGTGCTGCGGGGCGGTCCTATCGGCTTGCAGCCCGACGCTGCGGGCCGGGATGGCAGCTCGAAGGGGTGCGGGGCATGTTTGCGGCGGCGCTGACCCTCGCCGATGACGGGGCTTGCCGCGTCACGATCGACGGCGTCGGCCGCTCGCTGGTCGTGCTTGATGAGGGCGATGCGCTCGCCGTGTCGCTCGATGGCGAGACCTGGGTCATGCACGAGATCGATGCGCTGGCCCCGCCCGCCGGCGAAGAACTGGGCGGCGGCAAGCTGACCGCGCCGATGCCGGGCAAGGTCACCAGCGTGCTGGTCAGCCGTGGCAGCCGGGTTGCGCGCGGCGACCCGCTGATCGTGGTCGAGGCGATGAAGATGGAGCATACGATCCGCGCCCCGGTCGCCGGCATCGTCGCCGCCATCCGTTATGCGGCGGGCGATCTGGTCGAGGAGGGCGCCGAACTGGTCGCACTCGAACCGGCCGCACCGGCCGAACCTGGTTGAGGCGCGCCCTTGGCGTTGCACTTACTCAAGCTCGCGGTCGGCGTTGACAGCCTCGACCAGCTGCGCCGGGTGCGCGCGGCGCGCGCCGCCGAGCGCGGCGGCGAATGGGTATACACCCGCAACCGCCCGCGCCGCGCCAACGAAATCCTCGCCGGCGGCTCGATTTATTGGGTGATCCGCGGCCGCATCGCGGCCCGCCAGCGGGTCATCGGGTTTGCCGCCGACCGCGACGCCGGCGGTCGCCGCTTTTGTCGGATCATCGTCGATCGCGAGCTGGTGGCGACCCTGCCGCGCCCGTGCCGCGCCTTTCAGGGCTGGCGCTATCTGCCGCAAGAGGCGGCGCCGCCCGATCAGCTCGCCGCCGCCGGGACCGCGCTTCCCGCCCAGATGCTGGCGGAATTGCGCGCGCTGGGGCTCTTGTGAAGCGGGCGTGAAAGAAATGTTGCGGCGGGTATGGACAGCCGCAGCCCCCAATCCTATCTTGGCAAGGCTGCGCGACACCGACCGACCCCGGGAGATGCACCCCGCCCTTAGGTGGGGGGAGGTTGACAGGGGG
>JAJPIH010000103.1 GCA_021324875.1 Alphaproteobacteria bacterium | reverse complement strand
CGACAGCAGCGCCTCGGTATAGGGATGCTGCGGCCGCGAGAACAGCGCGTCTTTGTCGGCAAGCTCGACAATCTTGCCGAGATACATGACCGCCACACGGTGGCTGATGTGCTCGACAACGGCAAGATCATGGGCGACGAACAGGTAGGACAGCCCAAACTCCTGCTGCAGGTCTTCCAGCAGGTTGATGACTTGCGCCTGCACCGAGACGTCGAGCGCGGAGACCGGCTCGTCGAGCACGATCAGGCTGGGTCGCAACGCCAGGGCCCGGGCGATGCCGATGCGCTGGCGCTGACCGCCGGAGAATTCGTGCGGATAGCGGTCGAGCGCATCCTCGCGCAACCCGACCCGGCGCACGAGATCCTTAACCTCGGCCGCGAGTGCCGTCCCGCGCGCGACGCGATAATTGACGAGCGGTTCGGCGACGATGTCGCGCACTTTGAGCCGCGGGTTCAGCGATGAATATGGATCCTGGAAGACGATCTGCAGCTTGCGCCGCCATGGGCGCATCGCGGCCCCGGAAAGCCGGTCGATCCGCTGGCCGTCGACCCAAATCTCGCCGGCGGTCGGCTCGATCAGCTTGACGATCGCCTTGCCGGCGGTGGTTTTGCCGCAGCCGCTTTCACCGACCAGGCCCAAGGTCTCGCCGCGGGCGATCTCGAACGAGATCCCGTCGACGGCGCGCACCCGGCCGCCGCTGCGGGGCAGCGCCAGGCCGCGGCGCAGCGGAAAATGCTTGACCAATCCCTTGACCGACAGCAGCCGGGCCTGGCCGCCGCCGATTGCCTCTTGCGCGATTGCGGCGGGGGCGGGAACGGAGCGCGACGGCGATCCTGTCATCCGCGCTCGGCATGGAAGCAGGCGACCCGATGCCCGCTGCCGCGGAACTTGAGTTCCGGCATCGTCTGATGGCAGATTGCGGTGGCGAGGCCGCAGCGTGCGGCAAAGGCGCAACCCGCGGGCAGCTCGCTGAGCGAGGGCACGGTGCCCGGGATTTCGGCAAGCCGCCGGCGACCGCCGCCCGCCGCCCCGCCGACCCGCGGCGTCGCCTTCAGCAGCCCCCGCGTGTAGGGATGCAGCGGCTGCGAAAATAGCGCCCGGACCGGCGCCTCTTCGACGATCCGTCCGGCATACATGACGACCACGCGCTCGGCCATCTCGGCGACGACGCCCAGATCGTGGGTGATCAACACGATCGCGGCGTCGATCCGCTCTTTCAATTCCCGCATCAGGTCGAGGATCTGCGCCTGGATGGTCACGTCGAGCGCGGTTGTCGGCTCGTCGGCGATCAACAATTTGGGATTGCAGGCCAGCGCCATCGCGATCATGACCCGCTGCCGCATGCCGCCCGACAGCTGGTGCGGATATTCGCGCAGCCGCCGCCCGGGTTCGGGGATGTGCACGATTTGCAGCATCTCCGCCGCCCGCGCCAGCGCCGCCCGCCGCCGCAGACCCTGATGCACGACCAATGTCTCGGCGATTTGTCGGCCGACCGTCAGGACCGGGTTCAGCGAGGTCATCGGCTCCTGAAAGATCATCGCGATATCGTTGCCGCGAATGCGCCGCAACTCGGCCTCGCCGAGCTGTACCAGGTCGCGGCCGGCAAACCGGATCGTCCCGGCGACGATGCGGCCCGGCGGCGAGGGCACCAGGCGCAGGATCGACAGCGCCATGACACTCTTACCGCAGCCGCTCTCGCCGACCACGGCCACGGTTTCACCGGGCATCACCCGCAGCGACACGCCATCGACCGCGCGCACGACCCCGTCGCGCGTGAAAAACCAGGTCTTGAGCCCGTGGATGTCGAGCAGTGGCGTTGCCGCATCGCCGTCCGCCGCCCGGGCGGGTGCGGCCGCGACAGCCCCGCTTGCCCATGCGGCCATCGCTACATACGTCGCGCCAGCCGCGGATCGATCGCGTCGCGCAGCCCGTCGCCGAGCAGGTTGATCGCCAATACCGTCGCCGACAAGAACGCCCCGGGAAACAGCACGATGTAATAGGCCACCTGAAACAGGCTGCGGCCCTCCGTCATGATATTGCCCCAGCTCGGGATGTTGGGCGGGGTGCCGGCGCCGAGAAAGGACAGGATCGCCTCGATGATCATGGCCGAGGCGGCGGTATAGGTCGCCTGCACCAGCAATGGCGGCAACGTATTGGGCAGGATGTGTCGCCACAGGATGCGGTCGGCGCGGGTGCCGCTGGCGACCGCCGCTTCGACAAACGGAAGCTCGCGCAGCGCCAGCACGACGCCGCGCACGAGCCGGCTGACGCGCGGCACCTCGGCGATCGTGATCGCGAGAATGACGTTGCCCAGGCTGGCGCGGGTCAGCGCCATCAGCGCGATCGCGATCAGCACCGCCGGGATCGACATCAGCCCGTCCATGACCCGCATCAGCAACGCGTCCGCCCAGCGGCTGAAGCCGGTCACGAGGCCGATCGCCAACCCCAAGCCGGTCGTCGACAGCGCCACGCTGAGCCCCACCGTCAGCGATACCCGGGCGCCGTAAATCGTGCGGCTGTAAATGTCGCGGCCGAGCATGTCGGTGCCAAACCAGTGCTGCGCCGACGGCCAGCGCAGCCTTTGGATCGGCGACAAGGCCTGCGGGTCGACGGTGCCGAGATAGGGGGCGAAGACCGCCGCCAGCGCCATCAGGCCGAGCAATACGCCGCCGATGACGATCGTCGGATGACGGCGGAGGTGGCGCCAGACCGCGCCGCGTCGCGCGGGGCGGGCGGCGACGGCAATGGCGGCGGGCGTGATGCTCATCGCCTCAATACCGGATGCGCGGGTCGAGCAGCGTATAGCTGAGGTCAACCAGCAAGTTTATCAGCACATAGGCGGCCGAAAATATCAGGATGATCCCCTGAATAATCGGATAATCGCGGCGCAGGATCGCATCGACCGTCAACCGGCCCAGGCCCGGGATGGCAAACACGGTCTCGGTCACGACTACGCCCGAGATCAACAGCGCCACCCCGATGCCGATGACCGTGGCGATCGGCACGGCGGCGTTTTTGAGCGCATGGCCAAGAAGGACCTGGCGATTGGCCAGACCCTTGGCCTGGGCGGTGCGGATATAGTCTTGGGCGAGCACGTCGAGCATGCTGGCGCGGGTCATGCGCGCGATCAGCGCGGTATAAACCATGGCCAGCGCCAGGGTGGGCATGACCAGATGCGCCAGAAACGGGCCGAGGCCGCGATCGAGCCCGGCAAACCCCTGCACCGGCAGCCAATCGGCCCGCACCGCGAACAGATAGATCAGGACATAGGCGAGGACGAAAACCGGCACCGAAAAGCCGAGCACCGAAAACACCATGACCGCGCGATCGATCCACGAACCCGCCTTCCATGCCGCCAGCACCCCCAGCGGCACCGCCGCCGACACCGACACGACCAGGGTCGAGATCGTCAATGCCACGGTCGGGCCGAGCCGCTGCGCGATCAGTTCGGTCACCGGCAGATTGGTGAAAATCGAGATGCCGAGATCGCCATGCAGCAGCTGCCACACCCAGCTGGCGAATTGGACATAGAGCGGCCGGTCGAGGCCGAGCGCCTGGTGGATGCGGGCAATGTCGGCCGGGGTAGCGGTATCGCCGGCAATGATTGCCGCCGGATCGCCGGGGCTCAGATGCAGCAGGGCGAAAACAAACACCGCGACGACGGCCATTACCGGAACCGTCGCCAGAATGCGCCGAATGATATAGGCGAGCATGAGGAACCTGCGGGCGTGCCCGCTACCGTCGCGACAACAGGCGCGGCGGCGCGGCGGCCGGAAACCGCAACCGGGCCCGCCGACAACAACAGAACCGCAGCCCGGTCATCGCTTTTCGACGTTCCAGAAGAACACGACCGGCGCGATGATGATGCCCGAGAGGCTTTTGCGATAAGCGGTCGGGATCACGAACTGCCCGGTCGGAACATAGGGGATGTCGCCGTGATAAGCCTCGGTCTGGATTTGCGCCGCCAGAGCCTTTTGCGCGGTGGCGTCGGGGGCCTTGAACCATTGGTCGATCAGCGCTTCCAGCTTGGGGTCGTTTGGTCAGCCGAACCACGCCTTGCCGTCGTTGGCGCGCAGCGGCGCGTTGACCGCGGGTGAGGCGAGGTCGGGCGCGGCGACCCAGGTGTGAAAGATGCTCCATCCGCCTTCCGCGAGCGGCGCCTTTGAGGCGCGTCGCGTAATCAAGGTCCCCCAATCGAGCGCCTGCAATTCGACATTGAGCCCGGCCTGACGCAGCATCGCCAAGGTTACCAGCGCCTGCGCGTGGACGACCGGCTGGTCGGTCGCGTCGAGCAGCACAATCCGTTCGCCGTGGTAGCCGGAGGCGGCGATCAGCGCCTTGGCCTGGCCGGGATCGGGACCGTGGAGCAGGGCCTCGGCCCCGGCTTCGGTCGCAAGCGGCGTGGCGCAGCCAAACAGCGCCACACAGGTCTTCCAGTATCGGGGATCGCCGGCGGCGGCGCGCATGTAATCGCGTTGGTTGACGAGGTTCAGCACCGCCTCGCGCAATTTGAAATTGTCGAATGGCGGCTGCACATGGTTGAAGCGCAGGATGCCCTGGTTGCCGAGCGGATCGACGGTGGCGACAACGACATCGGGATTGCCGGCGAATACCGGCAGCAGATCGGTCGGGGGTTGCTCGTACCAATCCGCCTCGCCGCTGTTGAGCGCGGCCGCGGCGGTGGCCGGGTCGGGAATATAGAGCCACTCGACACGGTCGACCTTGGGGATTTTGCCCCCGGCGGCAAAACTCGGCGCCTCCTGGCGCGGCAGGTAATCGGGATTTTTGACAAACACGGCCTTGTTGCCGGGCACCCATTCCGATTTGACGAATTTGAACGGGCCCGAGCCGATCGCTTCGGGGATCTGCTGGAACGGATCGGTCTTGGCCAGCCGCTCGGGCATCATGAACGGCACATTGCTCGACAATTTGCCGAGCGCATTGAGCAGCAGCGGAAACGGCGCTTTCAGCGCGATCGTAAAGCTCTTGTCGTCGGTGGCTTTGATGGTCGCCACCGCCTCCATCATCTTCTGCCCGAACGGGTCGCGTTTCGCCCAGCGTTCGATCGAGGCGACGCAATCGACCGCGCGCACCGGCTGCCCGTCATGCCATTTCAGACCGTCGCGCAGCGTGAAGCGATAGGTCAGCTTGTCGTCGCTGACCTGCCAGTGGTCGACCATCTGCGGCTGCGGTTTGAAATTCTTGTCGAGCGCGAACAGCGTGTCGAACACGAGATAGCCGAAATTGCGCGTCACATAGGCGGTCGTCCAGATCGGGTCGATGCTCCGCAGATCGGCCTGCGGAATAAAGCGCAGCGTGGTCGGTGCGGCGGCCTCGGCCCAGCTCGGGCGAACCGACAGCACCACCGCCGCAACAGCGACGAAGAGGCGCAGCAGCAACGGAAAAAGCTTCATGGCGCAGGCCGGTTCGATCACGGGTTGCAGCGGGAGAGGTTACGCGATCCGCCCGATGCTGTCACCCGTAGCAAAAGCCGGGCCAGCAGCGAACCCCATCCCGGCAGCCGGCCGGCGGGCGGATCACCCTTGAGCCGGGTTGGCGTTTCCGGGGGAGCAATGGCCCGACTGTCGTCCGATTGGCCGAGGCTGAAGCGCAGGCCGCGGGCGGTGCGGCAGGGTCTCGCCGTCCCGGGCCTGTCGCCGCGGGAATGGTGATGGGTAGGGCTCAGGCGCGCGCCGCGGTCGGGACCTCGACGCCGAAGCGGGCGCGAAAGCCGTCGCGGCCGATCGCGGTGATGGCGACCGCACGGCTGTCCTTGATCCGCGCAATCCAGCCAAGCGCAAAGCAGCGTTCGGCGAGCGCGGCGCCGACCAGACCGGCAAGATGCGGACGCTGCTCGCTCCAATCAAGGCAAGGCCGGCAGAACCGCCGCTTGGTGCCGCCGGCCGGCGCCAGGTCAAGGCCGAGTTCGGCGAGGAATCGGGCGCCCGCGGGCGTGATGGCGCCGCCATCCTGGTCGAGCAGCAAGAAGTCATGCGCGGCCAGGCTTTCGGTCAGCGCCACCCCGAGCTGTCCGGCGAGATGGTCGTAACAAGTCCGCGCCGCGCGCAACGCCTCGTCGCGCATCCAGGCCGGGCGATAGCGCCGACTGCGCGTCGCCGCGACCGCCATGATCTCTTCGAGCATCCGCGCGACGTCGGCCGAAGCCAGCCGGAACAAGCGGTGGCGACCGTGTTTCTCACAGGCGATGAGCCCGGCCGCGACCAGTTTCGCCAGATAGGCGCTCGCGGTCTGGGCCGTGACGTGCCCGGCAAAGGCGAGTTCGCCGGCGTTGAGGGTTTGTCCGTCGAGAAGCGCCGAGAGCATATTGGCGCGCGCCGGATCGCCGACCACGGCCGCGATTTCGGCGATGTCTGCTCCGCTGTGCATGGCGACACTATAGCGCCGCCGCCCCGGTCGAGGTGAGGCAAACGCTTCGGTCGTTGCCGAAGTTATGATAGGACCGCAAGGGGACGATCACCGACCCAGCAACCGGAAAGGCGGTCATGGAGGAAATCTATACGTTCGCGGGCAATCCGCTCGACCGCATGAGCCAGCGCCGCCGCGACGCCGACTGGATCGCCTCGCTGCTCGACGATCCGCAAACCCGGGTGCTGCCGTTCCGTGAATTGAAGCCGATTGTGCGCGCCCAATCCGCGCCTGCGCCCGACTGGCAGCCGCTACCGCGGTGGCGGACGGCGATCGCCGGCGGCGCCACTTTGGTCTTGCTCGGCATTGGCGGGGGGCGGGCGCATTTTGCGCTCGACGCGACCGCCGCCCCGGCGGAGCCCGAAGACGACGCCCTCACCGCCGACGTCCGCAGCCTTGCCGCCCAGATCCCGGGACCCGACGCGGCCATCCTGGCCGAAGCCCGTTCGCTCCTCGATTGGCACGCGCGGCACGGCTTTTGCGCCCAATGCGGCAATCCGACGACGATCTCTTCGGGCGGGTGGGGGCGGCAATGTCCGCAATGCCGGGCGCATCATTATCCGCGGGTCGATCCGGTCGTGATCATGCTGGCGGTCAAAGGCGAGCGCTGCCTGTTGGGGCGCAACCGCCGGCGGGTCGGCAGCCGCTATTCCTGCCTTGCCGGCTACATGGAGCCCGGCGAAACCCTGGAAGAGGCGGTGCGCCGCGAAGTCTTGGAAGAATCCGGGGTCAGGGTCGGCCGGGTGCGCTATCTCGCTTCGCAGCCCTGGCCGTTCCCATCGACGCTGATGGTCGGGCTGCTGGCCGAAGCCGTCAGCGAGGACATCCGCATCGACCCCGAGGAATTGGCCGAGGCGCGGTGGTTCGACCGCGCCGAAGTGCGGGCGATGGTCGAGCGCACGCGCACCGACGAGCCCATTCCGGGGGTGGCGACGTTGCCGCCGCCTCTGGCGATCGGCCACCAGCTGGCCCGCCGCTGGGCGTTCGGGCTCGACGACTTCTGAGGATCGGCGCGGCCGAGACGAAGCCTGCGCCACCGGGGGCATAAGGCATGGCCGAGGGTGATCAGGCGCCGCCGGTTGCGGTCGTGACCGGCGCCAGTTCCGGGATCGGGCTGTACACCGCTCTCGGGCTCGCCCGCGCCGGTATGGCGGTGGTCATGCACGGGCGCAGCCGGCAGCGCACCGAGCGAGCGCGCGAATTTGTCGCCGCCCGGGTGGCCGGAGCACGGCTCGAGGTCATGCTCGCCGATTTCGCCTCGTTGGCCGCGGTGCGGGCACTGGCGGCGGAGATCCTTGCGCGCCACGACCGTCTCGCTGTCCTGGTCAACAATGCCGGGCTGTTTTCGCCGCGTTTCCGGCTGTCGGCGGATGGCTACGAGCTGACCTTTGCGGTCAATCACCTCGCCGGGTTTTTGTTGACCAACCTGCTTCTCGACCGACTGCAGGCATCGGCGCCGGCGCGGGTGGTGACCGTCGCCTCGCGCGCCCATCGCGGCCAGCGCCTGGATCTGGCGACGATTGCCGGCGCCACCGACTGGTCGATGATCAAGGCCTATGGCCGCTCGAAATTATGCAACATCCTGTTCACCAGCGAATTGGCGCGCCGGCTCGCGGCGACGGGCGTATACGCGATGTGCCTGCATCCGGGGGTCGTGGCGACCGGCCTGGTGCAGCGCGGCGGCCTGGTCGAGCTCGGCTGGCGGGTCATGAAACCGTTCATGCTGAGCCCCGAAAAGGGTGCAGAGACGTCGATCTTCCTGGCGACGACCCCCGATCCCGGCCGCTTCAACGGCGGCTATGTCGTCGAGCGGCGATTGGAAACGCCGGACCCCGCGGCCCGCGACGATGCGATGGCCGGCCGGTTGTGGGATCAAAGCTGCCGCTTGGTCGGGATCTGAAAGCCGCTTGTGGCGGCCGGTTCCACCGACCGCCGCACCCGCCGCGTTTCACCAACCGGGTGGCGAAGGCGGTGTGGGCGCCGCTCTGCCCGAGCGCAACCGGGGCAAGCCTTACGCCGGCGGCTTCATCGCCACATCGAGCATGACATTGGGCAGGATCTCGCGGATTACGCTGCGCAGCGTGGCTTCGTCCTGGGCGATCGCCGAGGCGAGCAGCCGCCGCGAACCGCGGCGCAGCACGCGCGCGGTGGCGCGGCCGTCGCTGCCGGAGCGGATCGTCGCAAAGGCGTCGGCGGGCTCGATCCGCTTCAGCACGCGACGCAAGGCCTGCAAGCCCTCGGCGGTCTCGACGTCAAAGGCGGGGGCTTCCGCGCTCTCCGCTTCGGGCTCCTCCTCGACCGCGGCGTCGACCGCTTCGACGGCGCGATAGCGCGACAAAGACTGGTAGATCGCGCGACCGGGCTCGGTGTCGATCCGCGACTGCAATTCCCAACTCTCGCCGCGGGCCGACAGCTCGGTGATCAGGGCGAACAGATCGTCGCAGTCTTCTT
>JAJPIH010000371.1 GCA_021324875.1 Alphaproteobacteria bacterium | reverse complement strand
CGGTCTTGTCGCTGACCGAAATGAGCGCCCGGCGGATCTTAACGGCAGTGTTTGACATAGCCAGGGTATAGGGCGGCCACCGCAGTGCCGCAACCCTCGTCCTCCCCCGCGGGTCAGCCCCAGACAAGAACCGCGAGAAGCGCCGCAACGCTGGCTATCGCAGCAGCCAAAGCCGCGACACCCGCACCGTTTGCGGCGGCCCAGCCGCACAAGACGAGGACTGTATTGGCGACGGCCACGCGCGTCACGACGGCCGCATGATCGGCTCCACGGGCAACCGCCCGTTGGTAAAAATGCTCGCGATGGGCTTGCCACACCCGTTCCCCGCGCAACAGGCGGCGAACCAAGGTGATGGTTGCATCGGCGAGAAAGTAAAGCGGTAAGATCAGCGCCGCCGCCCAGTTTCCACCCTCGGCGAGGGACAGCAGCAGAAGCCCGTCAAATAGCCGAGCGGCACACTGCCGACATCGCCCAGGAAGATCCGCGCCGGCGCCCAGTTCCAACGGAGAAATCCCAGCGCGGCTCCCAAAACCGCGGCCGCGAGGAGCGCCAAAGTCGGATCGGCGGCGGCGCCAAAACTGCCGAGCAGCAGCAGTCCGGCACCAATCGCCGCCGCCTCGCTGCCGGCGAGACCGTCGATGCCGTCCATGAAGTTGAAGGCGTTAACCCACCACAACCACAAAAGGCCCAGGACGAGTTCGGGCAGTACCGGCCCAAATGCGTCGCGCAAGCCGATGTGGTCCGCCGGCAGCGCGGTCAGCCCGATGGCGATCGCCGCCGCCTGCGCCACCAAGCGGGTTATCGGCGACAGGCCGTCGAGGTCATCGAGCCAGGAAATAGCGGCGAGCAGGCCGGCGGCGATCGAGATGGTGAACACCGCGGCACTGACGCGGCCGATCGCCGCAAGGCCCAGCCAAACCGCGAGCACCGTCGCAACGACCGCAATTCCGGCCCCTCGCGGGGTTGCAAACCGGTGTGAGGAGCGGTCGTTCGGCCGATCGAGGATGTTCCGGCGGGCAAGCTGAACGATCAGCACCCGGGTGGCAACGCCGCAGATCAATGCCGCGGCGACTACAATCAGGCCGACGGCCACCGCACCGCCGGGATAGCCGCTGCGCACAATGCTAGCCGGCGCCGTCCGGCTCCCGGCGCAACGCCCAACGCACGCTCGTCCCGCCCGGCGCAGCGGCTCCGCTCAACACCACCTGCTGGGTCTTGCGCGCTTCGCCCGAGCCCAGATAGATGCTCTCGCCGAGGCTCATTTCGGCCCCGATCGCACGCAGCCGCCAGCCCACCCCGCTCGGCAGGCGGAGCACCGCGGTATTTTCTCCCTCGACCTGCGCGGCCTCGACCGCGGGATGAAGGTGAAAGCGGACCGCAAAGCGCGCGCCGGGCCGCCCGGTCAAACGCTCCTCGCCGCGCAAATCCCGCCCATCGGCGGCGAGAAACAGCTCGCGTGTGTAGATCAGGCCGAAGCGCTCGCGATAGCCGTCATGGGTCGCCGAAACCCATTGCCGGCCTTCGTGTTCGGCGCGTTCGCAGGTCACCGTCAGCGGGCGCCGGCGGCGAATGCCGTCATCGCGAATCTCGGTCGAGTTGGTGTCGGCGACGACCAGCACCGAGTGGGCGGCCGAGGTCCGTGCGATACGCCACCAATTCGGCTTGGGTCCGCGGTAGGCGCCGCAATTGACGATGACGCGCTCGCGACCATAACTCATCTCGAACGACAAAGCGCCGGCATGGGCAAAGGCATCGAACTCGTCTGGCGGCCGGGCGCCGGCATCAAACAAAACCACCGTGTTGTCGGCCTGCAGCCGCTCGAAACCGGCCTCGGTCGCGCGCATCGGGCTGCGCCCACGGGTTTCCGATTGGGTCAGAACGAGATCGATCAACACGCCGTCTTCTTCAACCGAACCGTTGAACAAGGCTAAGCGGCGGTCGGCGTGCCGGAACAGCCGGAGCATCGGCGCCGCGCGCTCGATGGTATCCTGCAATGTAGACGAAATCTCGAGGCCGGCGGCCCGCAGCCAACTGCGCAGCTCGACGAGATCCTGTACAACCTGCAATTGCAATGATGGGCTACGCGATCGGTGTCCGCCATCGGCAAAAAATTGCGTCGGCAACTGGCGGTCGAGAGCGGCAAGCGCTCGCGTCCGCCGGGTCGCCGAAGCCCCCAAGGCGAGCGTGCCGATGGCTAGCCCCTTTAACGCCCGCAATCGCCCGGCGCCGTTGATATCCCGTCCGGCGACGCGAGCGAGGTGACGGTGCTGCCTGGCAAGGCTCGATAAGATAGTTTGTCTCAGCGCAGGCTGTTGTTCGGCAAAGATATCGTCAAAATGGCTGATCCAGGCGCATAGGCGCGTAGCGAGAACGTCCGAACGCCACGCCACCGAATCGAAATCAAGGGGCTCGCCGAGCCAGTTCAAAATGAGTTTGCGCGCCGCCTCGCGCCCCGTCGGCCCCGCTTCGACCAGATCACCGAGCCAGTCAAAACCGTGCCAAGCCGCATCCGCCTGCTCGGCATCGGTCGCGGCGAGGGATGGCGGGAGGGCTTTTTGCACCAATTTGCGCGCCCGCTCCAAATCGCCGGCGGCGATCGCCGAGCCGCGGTCAAGATCGGCTGGCCATGCCCGCCCGACCTTTAGCGCGATGCCGGCCGGGCTGCGGCCGATCAGCGTATGCCGATAAAATCGTCCCGTCAGTTTGCGCAACAGGCCGTGCTGGCGGGCGCGGACGACGCTGATCTCGCCAGCGTCAGGCTGACGAGATGGAGGGCGGCCACGCCTGGCGCGCCCCCGGGTCATTGACCCCGGAGCACGGCGCATCGCCGACCGGACGCTGCGCTGCTCGGGCCGTGGGCGATCTGCCGAGCGACCAAAACCATGACGCTTGGTAACAAGGATGGGCGTCGCTCGCAAGTCGGCGGCCGCGGCTATCGCCGGTCAAGCGGCGTGGTCGAGCTTGTTCAACCGGGTGCAGAAGAAGCCGTCGATGCCGTCGAATTCAGGCAAATGGCATGGGAGGGTGCGCAGATCGCCGTCCGGCGTGATCCACTCGTTCTTGCCCCCTATCTCCTCGGGGGTGATTGGCCGGCGCGCGACGGGCGCTCCCGAGCGCAGCAGGAGTTCGATTTGCCGCGGTCCCTCTTCCGGTTCGAGCGAACAGGTGCAATAGACCAGCGTGCCGCCGGGCATCAGCATCTCGACCGCGGCGCGCAACAGATTGGCCTGGACCACGGCCAAACGCGCGACGTCGTCGGGGGTTTTGAGGTGCGGTACATCGGGATGACGACGGATCGCCCCGGTCGTCGTACAGGGTGCATCGAGCAGCACGGCGCCGACCGGCCGCGGCGGCCGCCAAACCAGGGCGTCTGCCACCACCGCCTCAACCGGCAAACCCAGCCGGGCAAAATTGGCGACAAGCCGATCAAGACGGCGCGTCGAGCGATCGATGGCGGTGACCCGGGCTCCGGCGATCGCCAATTGCGCGCTCTTGCCACCGGGCGCGGCGCACAGATCAACCACCTCGCTTCCGGCGATGTCACCCAAGAGCCGCGCCGGCAGCGCCGCGGCCGCGTCTTGCACCCACCATGCTACCTCATCATAGCCGGGCAGCGACGTCACCGCGCCGCCGGCCTGTCGTCGAACCGTGCCGGTCGGCAGCAACAGGCCCTGTAATTTTTCGCACCATTCCGCCGGGTTTTCGCGCAGCGTCAAATCGAGCGGCGCTTCTTTGAGATGAGCGCTGGCGATCGCCCGAGCGGTCTCCTCGCCATAGGCCCGGCTCCAGGAGCGCCATAGCCAATCGGGAGTATTAAGGCGCGCCGCGTCCTGACCCCGGCTCAACTCGCCGCCTTCGACGCTCAGGCGCCGCAGGACCGCGTTGACCAGCCCCTTATGCGACAGAAAGCCGCGGCTGTGGGCAAGATCGACGCTGGTGGCAACCGCTGCGTGCGGCGGGGTGCGCAAGAACAACAGCTGCGCTACTCCAAGCCGCAGGATGTCGTGCACGGTGGCGGCGCGCGGCGCCAGCGGAGTGTTGAGACACAGCGCGATCATCTCGTCGATCTGCCCCAACCGGCGCAGCGCGGTTGCGACCAACAGGCGCGCGAATGCCCGGTCGCGACCCGACAACAGTTGCATTGCCTGATTGTCGTCGATCGCGTCGTCGAGCGGGCGCTTGCGGCGGAGCACCGCGCCAAGCAGATCCAATGCCACGTCGCGTGCGGTTGGAAGATCTGGCATTAAGGTTCTACTAACACGTGATGAAACATAGAGGTTGGGCCCTTGCCGGTTCAAACGCGGTACGCGCCTCTCCGTTCCATGCGGCTAGCGGGGCATATGGGGACATAGGCAGCCGCTTGCGTTATTTTTTTCCCTTGCCACATTTTTCTTATGACCCAGTCGCAAAAGCATCGCAGCCCCGGCGAGGATCGCGGCCCGGCCTTACCCCAACCGCCGCCGGTTCCCGATCCGCCCTCACCAAAAGCAGGCGAGATCGGAGGACCGAAAGGTCCTGAACCAACCCGCTACGGCGATTGGGAATATGGCGGGCGGTGCACCGATTTTTGAACCTTTACATCGCAAACGACAGTGGTCCCGGCCGTAGCGCTCGGTCGCGGCGCGGGCGTCGGATGTCGCTCAGTCAAGGGCTGTTCAGGCTTGGCATTGTCGAGCAAGATACAAGCCGCTAAACGATTTTGCGATTGAATGATGCGCCTGGTATCTCGTTTTTTCGCGTTTAACCGGCGCTTGAGCTTTGCCTTGGAAGAGCGCTTGCCGGCCGGCTTCCGGCACCATCTTCACACGCTCTACAAATATCAGGTCGCCGATCTGCTCAACCGCCGTCCCCATCAGATCGTCATCGATGTCGGTGGCGGTAAGGAATGCCCGTTTCTGCCATTTGTCGATGACCCGGGTGGCCATGTACTCGTTGCCCTAGACATTGCCGAGGGCGAATTACGGCAAAATACCCGTGTCGATCTGCGCGTCGTGGCCGATGCCACGCTGTCGGGCCTGCCGCTTCGGGACGGTTCAGCCGATCTGGTAGTCTCTCGGTCACTTGCCGAACATCTGCGCGATACCCGTGCGTATTTTGCGAACTGCGCGCGGGCGCTGCGACCAGGTGGAACCATGGTCCATGCGTTTCCCTGCCGCTTCGCGCCGTTTGCGCTGGTTAACCGGGTATTGCCGACCCCACTCGTCCGCCGCCTAATCGCCTATTTGCTCCCCGAATGGGCGGCAGAAGGCAATTACGGGTTTGTCGCTTATTACGACCAATGTTATTATTCCGCAATCAAAGACATGTTACGGGCGAACGGTTTAACCAACGATCGTTTCGTATTTACCTATTATCAAAGCATGTATTTTACGCCCTTCTTTCCGCTATTTTGCGTTATGGTGAGCTACGATTTGCTTTTGTGGGCGTTGGGGATCCGCAACCTCGCATCGGGGATGCTGGTGATCGCCGAGCGGCCGGCTGTCGACGCGGTGCTGCCGCTGCGCCCCGCAGCGCCTGCCGAAAGCCCCGCCGCGACAGAGCTCGCGCGCTGACCGGCCGGTCGGCCGATCACGGCTGCGGCGGTTCGATTTCGGGCTTCCCGGTTGCCCAACCTTTGAGAGGGAAGCGATGGCCGCCCAGCTGACCGATAGCGAGAACGCGGTGATCGCGGCAGCGACGCCACGATATAGCCGTTGCAAAATCGAGATCGGTCCACGATTGTCCCCAGCAGGGGGCGTTGCCATCACCGGCATCGATTTGTCACGGCCATTGCCAACGGCAATCCGCGACCGCAACGCGGCGTTTCATACCCATCACATCGTGGTGTTTCCGCAACAGGTTTTGACCCGAGAGCAGCAATTCGCGTTTGGCGCGCAATTTGGATCGGTCGAGCCCGCTGCGGGACGCGGCCACGGATCCAAACGCTACGGTGTCGCTCACATAATTTCCAATCTCGATCAAGACGGCAAACCGGTTGACCGATCGGCCCTGCCGCTGAGCAATTATCATTGGCACACCGACAAACCCTATTACCGCGTGCCGCCGATGATGACGGCGCTATACGCGGTCGAGTTGCCGCCGGCGGGGGGCGATACCGAATTTGCCAACACCGCGATGGCTTATGCCGCACTTGACGGCGACACCAGGCGGCGCATTGATGGGTTGCGGGTCGTGTTTTACTTGGGCGCAAGCGCGGCGGGTTCGGCCTGCCCCAGCGATGCCGAGAGCCGAGCTGCGGTGGCACACCCGCTGGTCCGGACCCATCCGGAGACCGGCGTCAAGGCCCTCTATCTCGGCAATCACGCATCGCACATTCTCGGGCAGCCGCTTGCGGAAGGCCGCGCCCTGCTGAAACGGCTACTCGCGCATGCGACACGGCCGGAATTTCGATATCTCCATCGCTGGCGGGTGGGCGACTTGGTCATATGGGACAATCGCTGCCTTCTGCATCGCGCGGTCGCCAATTTCAACCTGAACCAGCACCGCCGGATTCTTCACCGCACTGTGGTTCGCGGCACGGTGCCCGTTTGACCGGACGTTGGGCATGGACAGCCGGCCAGATCATCACGAATGGCCCGGACGCCGGCCGTCGAGGCGATGTCAGCCGCTTGATTGCGGGGTCAGAACGCCAACCGGCCGCGCGACGAGACCAAAGCGTGGGGCACCACGCGCGGCCAGCCGTCGGCTGCGTAATTCGGCGGCGATCAAAAGCCGCGTCGCAGCCGCGATAACCATGATCGCGTAAAGCCCGTCATACATGGCCTGCGTGGCAAAGCTGCCGCCAGCGCAATAGCCGACCAGCGACACCTGGATCATCCGTCCGAGATTGTTCGCCCATAAGAGGTCGGGATCGCCCCGAGTGCGCCGGACAAGGTAGTGCGCATCGGTAAACACGCTAGCCAAAATCATGATGAACAAACCGAGCCCGACAAAGCCGTGATCGCCGAGCATCTCAAACCAGATGCTGTGCGGCGCCAAAGGGCCTTCCAATTTGGGCACGTTGTAACCGGCGAGGAGATGGTTAACGAGGTTCGGATTATAGGACCAGTGAAAACCGCCACCCACGATCGGCCGCATATGCGCGAACAGCCAAACCCGGTGCCATTGGTTCAAGCGCCCCTCAGCCGAGCCGTCGGTCTGATAGGTCTCAATCGTCAACATGCGCTCGGTCCACTCGGCCGGCGCAAAATACCACAGCCCTACGCCGGTAATGAGAACCACAATAAACACCATTAACTTATTGCGGGCGCGCAGCCATAACATCGTGCCCATGGCAATCATCGCCACCAAGGCGCCCCGCGAGTAGGTAAATATATCACCGAGTATGGTCAAGCCAATCAAAATTTGTATCGGCCATTTGACAATAAATTGCTTATAACGCTCGCGCAAATAAAAGATCAGTGGTAAAATCATCGTCAGTGCAACGCCAAGATCATTGTTATCGCCGATCATCGAGCCGATCGGACCACTGACCCGCGATCCGCCACCGGTCAGGATCGTGATTAATCCGCCGCGCAAGCCCCAAAAGCCAACTGAGATCACAACAACTATAATCAACTGTTCCACCCGCTCGCGCGAAGTCAGCAGCGTGTAAGTGATCAGCGTCATCAACAACATTTTTTCCGCGAGCTGCCACTTGTCGTAGATCTGATCGGATGGGCCGATCCCGAACAACGACGTCACCGCGATCCACACCATCAGCATCAACAGCAATGCGGTTGTCTTGTTGAGTGGCGGAATCTTTGGCTCAGAGCGGCTTATCAGCCACATGATCAAGGTCAGCGCCGCCACGATTAGCGCATATGGCACCGAGGCAAAAAACTCATCCACACCTCTTCTTGTGGATTCATCAATGACACCCAGTACCACATTAATATGCCAAAGAACGGGCCCTTTATCAGAATAAAGGGGATCAAACAAAAGAATACCAAGCCAAGAGCCAAACCGCGCATTATTCAAAACTCCAAGGTGCGGCAAACCCGCCCGTATAACGCCAAGAGACAAGTGACGAGGCCGCCCGCCGTCGTTCCCGCGCAACCGCTCTCGGCCCCATCGCGGTCAATACCGCCAGACCCATGTGTTCGCCGCGTTCTGGCCCCGCCGGGCAAGGGCGAGCACGGCCGGCACCCGCAACAACTCCCCGGGACGGCTACCGGCGGCCAACCAATGGCCGCCGCTTTCGGCAAAAGTCGTTGTCGCAAATGCGTGACGATTAACGGTCAGGAAATCGAGCAATCGCCGCAGCCGGGCTTGGTTCACCCGATCCTCGCGCATCTCGCGATAGCGAAAATCACGGTGCTTGATGAATTCGAACGGATGGGTCAGCAGGACGACCGGCGATATGCCCTTTCGTCGGGCCATCCACAGCAAGCTTTCGGTTTCGCGCGACGATGTCGAGGTGATGGCCAGCAGGCGCAGGCGACTGCCGCCTGGCACAAGCGCCTCCTGATAAGACAGGACCGGCGCTTCGAGCACGTTCTCGAACATTCGCGTCCCGCTTGCCAGGTGAAATGCCGGGTCGCCGGCGCGATAGACGGCCAGCCCGATGTTTGAACCAAGCGCAAGGCCGCATTCCCGCATCGCCTCATGGACCACCGGACCGCAGGCAAAGCTGCCGGCGCGTAGCGCGGTCGGCGGAGCAAGCCCCCAATGCTGAAACCGGGCGATGCCGAATTCGATCATCGCCACCAATTCGGAACGGGAGCGCTGCGCGCATTCATCGCTGCCGGCCACCCTTTGCCGCCAGTCGACGTCGCGAAACCCGAGCCAGCCCGGATGCAGGTGCAATTGCACATCGTGGCCGTCGGCGGCGATGCGTTCGACAATCCCGCCCATCGGCCCTTCGCCGAAATAAAGGCACTGCAAAACCTCGGTGAAAAAAGTCGCGGTCACCCGGAATGCGCGCAGCGTGCGCAGCAGGAAATCGAGCCCCTCGCCCCGTCCCGCAAGAACGCAATCAACGAGTTCTCGGCTCAACGGACGGTAACGTTCCGGATGGGCAAAGGCGCCGCCGATGCTGAATTCGGTGTCGACGGTCAGACACACTTCGGTCGGCGGCTGGCTGTCGATACCCGACGCCTGCGGTCCTGCCGTCCTTGCCAAGCCCATTTGCATCGCCACCTGTCGGCCGAGATGTAAGCAGCGGCGGCTCGCCACCCTGAGTTCAACGCGCGCCGCGTATTATCCTAACCGAAAAAGCTTGGCTGAAATTTGACGACCGCGGCAGGCGGACCGCCGAAGCACGGCGCGGTTGGCGCAACCACACTCTTGTCGCGGCGGGCTTGCCAGGCACGGGGTTGTTGGCTCAGGCCTCCCCGTAATGCACCCTGCGGTAGTTGCGCGAGGCAATCAAATCATCGATGTGCACATCCCACAGCGTGCTGCCGGCATGATGCTGATGCTCGCGATACAGGCGCGCGAACTGCCCGAGTTCGGTGACCCTAGCGGCATTGAGGCCAAACCCGCGGGCGATTGCCGCGATATCGCCGCGGCCATGGATCGCATGCGCAGGGTTGACGCCATAGGCGCGGAATTTGTGGGATTCCGCACCGTAACCCCCGTCATTGAGGATGCAGATCAGCAATTTTAGCCCATGACGGCGGACCGTCTCCAATTCCTGGATATGCTGATAAAGACTGCCGTCGCCATCGATCAGCATGACCTTGTCGCTGCCGCGCGCGACCGCGACCCCGATCGCTGCCGAAAGGCCCGACCCGATTGCGCCAAAGTCGAGGGGCGTATGGTAGCGGCCGGCCGGGCGACCGCGCAGATGGGTCATCGCGAAGCTGAAACAATGTCCGCCAGCGACGACGACATCCCAGTCTTTCGGTACGACCTGGTCGAGTTCTTGAACGACCGGCCGCGGATCGAGCGTCCCGGGCGTGACGGCGTAGGGCTTTGGATCGGGGTTGGCCGCCGCGGCAGCGATCCGTGCCGCAACCTCGTTGCTGCGCCAGCCGGGCCGTCGGATGCCGCGCTCACGCAAGCGGCGGGCGATCGCCTCGGCTCCGGCGCGCGCATCGGCGCGGATATGCAGGTCGGCGGTCTTCACCCCTTGCCAAAGCCCGCGCGGATTGAGGTCGATTTGCACGACCTTGGCGTTTGGATACAAATATCCGCCCTCGGTCGTGTAATGGCCAAGTGCCGCTCCCGCGGCGATCACCAGATCGCTCTCGGCGAAATATTCGCGACCGAGATCTGTCGCAAACGTGCCGGCGACATCGAGCGCAAACGGGTTGCCTTCGAATAGACCCTTGGCCAGCAACGTCGTGGCCAGCAAGGCGCCGCTTTCCTCGGCAAGAGTTTCGAGCGCCTGGCGCGCGCCCGACCACACCGCGCCGCGACCGCCGATCACGACCGGGCGTTCGGCGGCGGCAATCAACGAGGAGACCTCGTCGATCAGCGCCGGATCGGGCATCACCACCTGCGCCCGCGGGATCAGATCGGCAGACGGCATATAATCGGGCAAAAACGGAAATGTCTCTTTCTGCAGGTCCAACGGCACGCTCAGCACCACCGGCCGGCGCTCGCTGCGCGCGAGATAAAAGGCCTCGCGTACACAGTCGAGGGCGCGGTCGACCGTGCGGATCGGCACGAAATGAGCGCCCGTCGCTCGCGCCAAGGGCGCTTGGTCGATCTCCTGCATATACCAGGCGGCGTTGACCGGGGCGTCGCCGGCGAAGACAACAACCGGCGCATTGCCGCGCGCCGCCATTGTCAATGCGGTCATGATTTGGGTGTAGCCGGGTCCACAGGTGACCGAGGCGACCCCGACTTTACCCGAGGCGCGGGCATAAGCGTCGGCCATCGCCACCGCACAATGTTCGTGACGGGCGTGGATCAGACGGGCGTTCTGGTTGTCGGCCATCGCCGCCGACCAATACATGTTGGCGTCGCCCATCAGCGTGAAGACGGTGTCCACGTCTTCGGCCGCGAATGCCTGCGCGAGCACGTCGGAAACCTGATTGTCGCTCATCCGGCCTTTCCTTTGGCGAAAAAGAGTTGCCTCAGCCAACCGCGGAAGACCCGCCATAGCAGGCGGGCACCGCTGAGGGCTGGCCCGCTTGCCAATGTCGACCCCGCTCGCGGTTCGCTCTGCGCGGCTGGCTGCCCCGGGCCGGCCCCCGCCGCTTCCGAGGAACCGGAGGTCGGCGGCGTTGATGGATCCCCGGAGAAGGCGTTTGCTGCCAGCTCGGCCGACGTCACCTGCTCTGGCGCGGCCACCCTCTGCTGGGCAATGGTCCGCGCCATGTTTTCCGCGAACTCGGCGAGAATGGCGCGCGCGACATGTACGCCACCGGCATTGGCAAAGGTTTCAAGCGGGCCGGTTACCGTAAAACTGCCCTCGACCTGCAATATGGTCGACGCAGTCCCGCTGACACTGACCACGCCCGAGGCGAGAGCGCGAGAGGCTCCCCGTCCGTCGATACCACGCCCCTCGATGCTGCAGCGTTGTGCCGCATCATCATAGGTAAGCCTTGCTTCGCCGCGAAAAATCGCCGTCGTCGGCCCGAATTTGACGCGCATGGTCCCCTGGTAGGTGTCGCCCGCCGCGGCGGCGGTGAGCGTGGCACCGGGGATGCAGGAAGCAACCAGCGTCGGATCGCGCAACATCGGCCACACCCGATGCGGCGGTGATGGTATCGTGACCTCTTCGCGGATCGAGACCATGCCCAAGGCTACTGACAATATCCCCTGTTTGTCGATGAATGACGTCGAACCCCGTCTTCTGGTGCGCGAGCGCGCCTTGCCCCATAGTTGCCATTGGGGCGCTTTTTCGGTGCGGCAGCGCCACGGTCAGGTGGAAATCGTCCCCCACCCCGGCGATCCCGACCCTTCGCCGCTGCTGGCCAACATCCCGGCAGCGATCAGCCATCGCGCCCGCATCGCTGAACCGATGGTGAGGCGCGGCTGGATCGAGCAGGGGCCAGGGCCGGACCAGCGCCGCGGGCGCGACGAGTTTATCGCG
>JAJPIH010000332.1 GCA_021324875.1 Alphaproteobacteria bacterium | reverse complement strand
TGACGGCGGCGCCGCCGTCAGCCCTCGGCGCGCGCCGCAGCCAAGCCGCCCGTCCCGCTCAGCCGCTCAAACCGACCGCCAGCACCGCCGCCGGCCGCCGGCCAACCGCATAGCTGTCCAGCGGCGATAACGTGCCGGCGGCAGCGTCAATGCGATAGGCCGCCAAGCGGCCGGAAGCCGTCCCCGCCGCAAACAGAAAGCGCCCGTCGCGGTCGAGACAAAAGGCGCTCGGCACCGCTTCGGTCGCGGCATGGCCCGCCAGGCTCAGTTCACCGCTGCCGGCATCGACCGCAAAGGCGGCGATGCTGTTGTGGCCGCGGTTACCGACATAAAGAAACCGCCCCGAGGGTGTCAGGTGGATTTGCGAGCAGGTGTTGCGGCCGCTGAAGCCCGCCGGCAGGGTTGGCGCGGTCTGCATCGCCGTGAGCGTGCCGCTCGTCGGATCGAGGCGATAGGCGGTGACGCTGCAGCCCTGCTCATTCGAGAAATAGACAACATCGAGGCTCGGGTGAAAGCAGAAGTGGCGTGGCCCAAGAAGTCCGGGCGGCTCGAGCCGAAACGGCGCGTTGGGCGCGAGCTGTCCCTGTTGCGGATCGAACCGGAATTGCAGGATCATGTTGGGGCCGGGATCGTTCTTGGGCGGTTCGAGCACGTTGTCTTGAAGCCGGGCGATGTGCGGCACAAACGCAAAACGGTTGGAACGGTCGGTGGCGATCGCGTGGGCGCCGGTCGCGGTGGCGAGCCACTGCTGCGAGGCTGCGCCCACCGTGCCATCGGCGGCGAGCCGATAAACCGCAACACCGGCGCCCTGGTAATAGGCGGCAAGGAGAAATTTGCCGGTGCGGTCGCAGGCGAGAAATGTCGGCGCATGCGGTTGTGCCGTGGTACCCGCCAAACTCAGCGCGCCCGTCGCCGGTTCGACATGGAAGCTCGAAATTGCCGGCTGGCCACGGTGCCCGACGTAAACCATCCGGTGGTCGCGGCTGGTTGCGAAGACCGACGGACCCCCCGCCGCCGCCACCGCAGAGCGGGCGGTGAGCCCGCCGCTCGTCTCGTCGATCGCAAACCCGGCGATCCGGTCTTCGTCCTGCAGGCCGACATAAAGCATCTGCGGCATTTTTACCTCCCTTGGGTCGCCGCCAGCCGGCGCAGCGACGCGCATCCCGTCCGATCGCGGCGGAAGCGACGACCCCGCAGAGCTTTGACCCTGGCCAGGTTGAGGTCAATCCCGCATCCGAATGCGGGGCGGGCCTTGTCGCCGGCGCGCCGGCCATGCGTTTCGACCACGCCTGCAACATGACCGGCGGCTTGCGCGGCCGGGCGCCATGGCGCAACCTCTTGGGAAAATCCCGCTAAGCGAGAGGGGGAGGAAACGATGAGTGCAGAGCAGCGCACGGCGATCGTGACCGGCGCCGCCGGCGGCATCGGTCGGGAGTTGGTGCTCGGCCTGCTCGGCGGCGGGCTGGGGGTCGCGGCTGTCGACCGCACCGCCGCCGGTCTTGCCGAACTGGCCGAGATGGCGCGGCAGCGGCAACGCGGCGCCGATCTCTTGACGATCGAGGCCGATCTCGCACGCGACGAGGCGATCGATGAGATTGTCTCCCGGGCGCGCGGCCGGTTCGGGACCATCGACATCCTGGTCAACAATGCCGGGGTCGGCCAGGCGACGCTGCGCACCGACAATTGGCAGCGCCCGATCAAGTTCTGGGAGGTGACGCCCGATCAATGGCGGCTGTTTGTTGCGGTCCACACCACCGCACCGTTGGCGCTGGCGCGGGCTCTCGTCCCCGACATGATGCGCCAGCGCTGGGGGCGCATCGTCAATGTCACAACCAGCCTCGGCACGATGATCCGCGAGGGCTCGCCGACCTACGGCCCGTCAAAGGCGGCACTCGAAGCCATGTCGGCGATCATGGCCAAGGACCTCGCCGGCAGCGGCGTGACCGTCAACGTGCTGGTTCCCGGCGGGGTCACAAATACCGCAATGGTGCCGCTCGAAGCGGGTTTCGACCGGGCCGAGATGATCCAGCCGGCGGTCATGGCGCCGCCGCTGAACTGGCTGGTGTCGGACGCCGCCGGCGAGGTGACCGGCCGGCGTTTTCTCGCCGTCCATTGGGATCCCGCACTCCCTGCCGAGGAGGCGGCGGCCAAGGCCGGCGCGCCGGTCGCCTGGAGCGGTATCGCGACGATGCCGATCGAACCGCCGCGCCGGGCCTGAGGCTGCGCCGGCGGGATGTCGAGTAGTCGGTTCATTCCAGCTCGGAGGAACGTCAATGCGGTTGGAAGGCAAGATCGGCATTGTCACCGCGGCGGCTTCGGGGATGGGCCGGGCCGGCGCCTTGCGTTTTGCCCGCGAGGGAGCGGCAGTCGGGGTCGTCGACCTCGATCCGGCCGGGGTCGAGGCGGTGGTCGGCGAAATCACCGCCAATGGCGGCCGCGCGCATGGCTTGGTTGGCGATTTGCGCGACGACGATTTCGCCCGCGCCATCGTGCATCGCACCGCAACCGCGTTTGGCGGGCTCGATTTTGTCTGGAACCATGTCGGTCATCCCGGCCCGGCCTCGGTCGAAGGCGTCGATATGGCCGATTTCGACATCGCGATCGGGCTCAATTTACGCACGGTATTGGTGACAACCGCGGCGGCAATTCCGGAATTGCGCGCCCGCGGCGGCGGCGCTTTGCTCTACACCGCCTCAACCTCGGGGCTGGTCGGCTCGGCCTTCAGCCCGGTCTATTCAATGGCGAAGTTTGGTGTCGTCGGCTTTGTCCGCTCGCTCGCCAAACGGCTGGCGCCGGACAGGATCCGGGTCAATGCGATCTGCCCCGGGCCGATCGATACACCGATGTTGCGGGTGTTTGTCGCGCGGCCCGACCAGCAGGGCACGCAGACCCAGGACAAAGAGGCGCTGGTTGCGGCGCGCGGACGCCAGAACCCGATGGGCCGGACCGGCAAGCCCGAGGAAATCGCCAATGCCGCGCTGTTTCTGATCTCGGACGAAGCCTCGTTTGTGTCGGGCGCGGCGCTGCCGGTCGATGGTGCGGCGACCGCATAGCGACAAGGCGGCGCCGCTCGAGCTCGCTGCCGGCGCCACACCGGGGCGGGCAAGCCAGGGAGGACAATATGACGGATTTGTCGGGACCGCCGTTTCGCGCCGAGCATGTGGGGAGCCTGTTGCGGCCGCCGGAATTGCTCAACGCGCGCGCCGAACATCAGGCCGGACGCCTCGCGGCGGCGGAATTGCGCCGGGCCGAGGACGAGGCGATCCGCAATGCGGTGCAGATGCAGCACGCCACCGGGCTCAAAGGCGTCACCGACGGCGAGTTTCGCCGCGGCTCATGGCACATGGACTTTCTTTATCAGATCGGCGGGGTCAGCAAGACCGACCAGACCTTGCGCATCCAATTCAGAAACGAGCGCGGCCCGGTCGAAGCCGCGCTCGGGGCTTTCCGCATCGCCGGCAAACTGTCGCTCGACAAGACCATCTTCGCCGAGGATTTCGCGTTTTTGAAATCCGTCGCGCCCCCAGGCGCGGTGGCAAAATTGACGATCCCCTCGCCCTCGATGCTGCATTACCGCGGCGGCCGCGCCGTCATCGACCAGAGTGTCTATCCTGAGATTGACGCGTTCTGGAACGATCTCGCCGAAGTCTACAAGCGCGAGATCGCCGGCCTCGCGGCGGCCGGCTGCACCTATCTGCACCTCGATGACACCAGCCTTGCCTATCTGAACGATCCCGCCCAGCGCGCCTATGTGGCCTCGATCGGCGGCGACGGCGAACACCAACACCTGACCAACATCCGCCTGATCAACGCGGCGCTGGCCGGCAAGCCGCCGGGGATGACCGTCTGCACCCATATGTGCCGCGGCAATTACCGGTCGTCCTGGGTCGCCGAGGGCGGCTATGACCACGTCGCCGAGGCACTGTTCGGAGAATTGGCAGTCG
>JAJPIH010000412.1 GCA_021324875.1 Alphaproteobacteria bacterium | reverse complement strand
TTTTCGCGCATGGTGAAGCTCGCCTTGCAGGCGGCCGAAGAGCTCGACAAGGCCGGCATCTCGGCCGAGGTCATTGATCTGCGCAGCCTGCGCCCGTTCGATGTCGCCACCGTCGCCGCATCGGTCAAAAAGACCAACCGCATCGTCACGGTCGAAGAGGGCTGGCCCTTTGCCGGGATCGGCGCCGAGATCGCAGCCCTCGTCATGAAGAATGCTTTGACTGGCTCGATGCACCGGTCAAGCGCGTGGCCGGCAAGGACGTCCCGCTGCCTTATGCGGCCAATCTCGAGCGTCTGGCGGTCCCGCAGGTCGAGGACATTGTCGCCGCCGCGCGCGACGTTGCCTACCGGTAGGCCGTCATGAACGCCGGCGTGTGCCGATCCTCATCCGCCCGAAAGCGGCCCGACACAACCGTCGGCAACAACCGCGGTTGCGGCGCCCTGCCGGCGCGGGATTGACGGGACGGGCGCCCGATGCCGATCGAAATCCTGATGCCGGCGCTGGCGCCGACCATGACCGAGGGCAATCTCGCCAAGTGGCTCAAACACGAGGGCGATGAGGTCCATTCCGGCGACGTGCTGGCCGAAATCGAAACCGACAAGGCGACGATGGAAGTCGAAGCCGTCGATGACGGACGGGTCGGCAAGATCCTGGTGCCCGAGGGAACCCAGGGGGTCAAGGTCAACCAGCCGATTGCGTTGCTGCTCGGCGAAGGCGAAGACGAAACGGCGTTGAGCGCCATGCTTGCCGCCGCGCCGCGGCCGGCACCGGTTTCGGCTGCGCCGGAAGGCCCCGCCGCGGCGGGACCAACGGTTGCGACGGCCGCCCCGCCGCGCCCGGCAATTACGCCGGCAATCGCCGGCAATGGCCATGAGCGGCGGATTTTCGCCAGCCCGCTGGCGCGCCGCATGGCGCAGCAGGCCGGGCTCGATCTGGCGGCGATCACCGGCTCCGGCCCGCAGGGGCGGATCATCAAGGCCGACATCGAAGCGGCGATCCGGGCGGCCCGACAGCCGGCAGCGGCCGCACCCGCCGCACCAGCGGCCCGGCCCGCCGCCCCCGGCCTCGCCCCCCCGCCGCCGCCATTGCCGTCGGCCGCCCCGGTATTGACCAAAGAACGGGTCGCCGCTCTCGCCGGCAACCTGCCCTACACCGAGCGGCCGCTCAACGCGATGCGCCGCACGATCGCGCGGCGGCTCAGCGAATCCAAACAGACCGTCCCGCATTTCTATCTGTCGGTCGATTGCGAGATCGACGAGCTGTTGAAGATCCGCACCGAACTCAACGCCAAATTGGCCGCCGCAGCACCTCGGCAACAGGCGGAAACGGCGCCGAGCATCTCGGTCAACGATTTCGTGATCCGCGCCACGGCGCTGGCGTTGCGCCAGGTGCCGGCGGCCAACGCTTCATGGAGCGACGAGGCGATCCTGGTGTGGGACACGGTCGATATCGCGGTCGCGGTGGCGCTCGAGGACGGGCTCATCACCCCGATCGTGCGCCAGGCCGACCGCAAGGGGCTCGCGGCGATCGCCGGCGAAACCAGGGATCTCGTCGCTCGCGCCCGCGCCGGCAAATTGAAGCTCGAAGAGTACCAGGGCGGCACGTTTTCGATTTCGAACTTGGGCATGTACGGGGTGCGCGAGTTTGCCGCCGTCATCAACCCGCCGCATGGCGGCATCCTTGCGGTCGGAGCCGGCGCGCCGCGCCCGGTCGTCAAGAACGGCGCGCTCGCGGTCGCCACCGTCATGACCTGCACCCTGTCTTGCGATCATCGCGTCGTCGACGGCGCCGTCGGCGCCCAATTCCTCGCCGCCTTCAAGAGGCTCGTCGAAGACCCGCTGACGATGCTGCTTTAGCGCCCGGGCTTGCGAGCGGCCGCGATAACCGCCGCCAGCAACCCGCCGGCCCGGCGGCATTGCTCGTCGCTGACATCGAGATGGGTCACGGCGCGCACGGTCCGCGCCGCAAAGGCCGAGACCAGCACCCCCTTCTCGGCGGCGGCCGCGACAATCGCCGCCGCGTCGGGCATCTGCGCGGCGAGATGGAAGATCACGATATTGGTCTGGACCGTGCCGAGATCGAGTTCGACGCCCGGCACGGCGGCGAGGCGCTCGCCAATCTGGCGGGCATTGGCGTGGTCTTCGGCCAGCCGCGCGACATTGTGGTCGAGCGCATAGAGGCCGGCGGCGGCGAGGATTCCGGCCTGACGCATCGCCCCGCCGAACATGCGGCGGGCGCGGTGGGCGTGGGCGATCAACTCGCGACTGCCGGCGAGCACACTGCCGACCGGGCAGCCCAGTCCTTTCGACAGGGCGACCGAGACCAGATCGAAGGGGGCGGCGAGTTCGGCCAGGCTCTTGCCCAAAGCCACCGCGGCATTGAACAGGCGCGCCCCGTCGAGATAGCTCGCCATGCCGAGCGCGCGCGCCGCCGCACAGATTGCCACGGCCTCGGCTTGGGGAAAGATGACGCCACCGCCGCGGTTGTGGGTGTTTTCGAGCGCCACCAATGTCGTCGGCGGAAACACGATGTGCCCTTTGGGCTTGTAGGCGGCGCGCAGATCGGCGGCGGTAAACAGACCGCCGCGGCCGACCGGCGCGAATTGCACCCCGGAATTGGCCGCCCCCGCCCCGGCCTCGTGCCAGACGATATGCGCCTCATGCCCGAGCACGACCTCGTCGCCCGGACGGGTTAAGATTTTGAGGCCGATCTGGTTGGCCATCGTCCCGCTCGGCACAAACAGCGCGGCTTCCTTGCCGAGCAGACCGGCAATCCGCTCCTGCAGAAGGTTGACCGACGGGTCTTCGCCATACTGGTCGTCGCCGACCGGTGCGGCCGCCATCGCCTCGCGCATCGCGGGCGAGGGCCGGGTCACCGTGTCGGAACGCAGATCGATTGCCGTCGTCATTTGAGCCCCATCAATTCGCGCGCTGCCCGACCCAGCAGGCCATAAGGATTGGCCAATGTCTCGAGCAATTCGAAATGGTTGTAATGGGCGCCGACAAGAAGCCGCACCGGCTTGCCGGCGGCCGCCACGGCGGCGGCGAATTCACGGTTTTGGCGCTGGAATTCGGGCGTCTCGCCGGTGCCGTAGGCAACCACAACCGGGGCGCGCAAGCGGTCGAGATGGCGGATCGGGCTCAGTGCCGCGACCGTCTCGTCGTCGAAATTGACATAGGCGCTGCGCTTGGACAGCCGCACCGGTGCGAGATCGTACATGCCCGAGATTGCAAGACCGCCCTTGACGATGTCGGCCGGCAACCCGAATTCCCCCGGCCAGTCGGTGGTCAGCGCCACCGCCGC
>JAJPIH010000106.1 GCA_021324875.1 Alphaproteobacteria bacterium | reverse complement strand
TCGCCGCGGCGACGAGATCGTCGTTTCCGGTCGCCAGCCCATAGCGATAATGCATCTGGGCGGTGGCGAAATCGGCAATCTCGGCGGCGGTCGGGCCGGGCGGCAAGGGCGGCGTCGGTCCGGTCGGCGGCACCGGGGCGCAGCCGGCCGCCAGCACCGCGATCGCGCCGAGCGCGGCGCAGAACCGCCGGCGGCCGCGGCGCGCGCGGCTCACCAAGCCCTCGCCGGTCGGGCGACGCGGCGGCGGTCGGCGATCGGCACGGCCGCCGCTCAACCCGCGCCTGCCGGCCGCAATGCGCGGATGATCGCCACCCGCTCTTGCCGCCACAGACAGGCGACATCGGTGAAACCGGCCCTCTCGATCACCCGCATCTGGATCGCGAGGCCGCCGATCAGCTCAAACAGATCATAGTCGAGAAAGGCGCCGCCGGGCTTCAACACCGACGCGATCCCCCGATAGCAGGCGGCGATCTGGTCGCTGTCGCGCAAATTGTGGATCGCGATCGCCGATACCGCGAGATCAAACGGGCCGCCCACCGCCGCGACCCAGGCCGGGTCGCGCAAATTGCCGAGCACATAGCGCACCCGTCCGGCCGCGCCGGCGAGCCGCGCCCGGGCGCGATCGAGCATCGGCTGGGAATAATCCTGCAGCGTGACAACCGCGCGCGGAAACATGTCGAGCACTTCTTCGGTCACGACCCCGTAGCCGCCGCCGACATCCAGGACGGCGAGGGGGTCGTTCTTGGCGGCCGGGGCGGCGGCCAGCATCTCGCGCAGCCGCAACCGGCGCTCGGCGTCACGCGTGACGTCGCGCGCAATCCATTCCTCGACATAATCCGGCGAATGCCAATCGTGATGATCGACCGGGATCCGGTCCGCCGCCGAGGCCATCGGTCTTGCCCTCCCACGCCGTGATGCGGCCACGGCCGGCCGCCTCTGAAATCGGCCGCGCCCGACCGCATCGCTCCCTTGCTCATTATCGCGAACCCTGCCGCGACGCAAATGCCGCCCCGCGCTCCGGGGTTTTGCCACAGAAGGAGCCGGTCGGCGCCGGCTGCATCCCGGTCGCGGGCGCCGGTTCTCGCCGAGAGCGATCGGGGCTAAAGTGACCGGCAGCTGATCGGGAGGGACAACATGGCCGAGGATTTCGCCGGCAAGGTCGCACTCGTCACCGGCGGCGGCAATGGCATCGGCGCCGCGACAGCCCGCGCCTTTGCCCGCGCCAGCGCCTATGTTGCGGTGGTCGATCGCGACCCCGCCGCCGCCGAACGGATCGCCAGCGAGATTGCCGGCAATCGCGGCCGGGCCGCCGCCTATCGGCTCGATGTCACCGACCGCGCCGGCTTTGCGGCGCTGACCGCCGACCTCGCCACGAAAGCCGGCGGCATCGACATCCTGGTCAACGGCGCCGGGGCCACGATCCGCGGCCTGATCGCCGAGATGAAGCCCGAGGATTGGGACCGGGTGCTGGCGGTCAATCTGACCGGCGCCTTCAACGGCATTCAAGCGGTGCTGCCGCACATGAAGGCGCGCGGCGGCGGCGCCATCGTCAATATCGCTTCAATCGCCGGGGTGCGCATTTCGTTCGGCGGCACCGCCAATTACAGCGCCTCGAAAGCCGGACTTCTCGGCCTGACCCGGCACGCCGCTTATGAGCTTGCCCCCGACCATATCCGCGTCAACGCCGTGTGCCCGGGACCGACCGCCACCGCGTTCGGCGGCACGATGCCGACCCCGCAGGCCAAGGCGCTGCGCGCGCAAAAAATCCCGCTGGGCCGGATGTGCGAGCCCGAAGACATCGCCGACCCGATCCTGTTTTTGGCGGGCGACGGTGCGCGCATGGTGACCGGCGTCGCCCTGGTTGTCGATGGCGGGGTGTTGATCAAGAACGACACCCCCTACGAGGAATATTTCCGGCCGCGCTGAGCAGTCCGCCCCGGTCGCGGCCGTTTGCACCCGGGCGCGGTTGCGCTTGACCGCGGACAGCCGAGAACCGGCGACGGCCCGGGAGCGGCGGCAGCGGCTCGGCTCCTGGCTCGCCACCCCGACCGGCGGGCTCGTCACATTGATCGTGGCAACCGCGGCGTTGCGGCTGGCCTTTGCCGCCGCCCTCGGCCTCGGCATCGACGAAAGCTACATGGTGGCCGCCGGCCGGCGGCTGCAGCTGAGCTATTTCGACCATCCGCCGCTGGCCTGGTGGCTTGCCTGGGCGGCCGCGCATCTCGCCGGCAGCGACCGCCCGATTTTCGTGCGGCTGCCGTTTATCGCATTGTTCGCGCTCGCCACGATCCTGATCTATCGCATCACCGCGCGGCTGTTCGACGCGCGCGCCGGGTTGTGGGCGGCGGCGGTGCTGAATGCCGCCCCGGTGCTCGGCGTTACCACGGCGAGCTGGGTGCTGCCCGACGGGCCGCTGATTGCCGCTCTGCTTGCCGCCGTCTTGTGTCTGATCCGGGCGCTACCGGCGGCGGGGCGCGCGGCCTGGGGCTGGTGGCTCGCGGCCGGGTTGTGCGCCGGGCTGGCGCTGTCCTCGAAATATTCGGCGGTGCTGACGATCGGCGGGGCGCTGTTGTTCCTGTCGACCGAGCCCGAGAGCCGGCATTGGCTGCGCCGGCCGCATCCCTATGCAGCGGCGGGTGCGGCGCTGATCCTCTTTCTGCCGACGCTAATCTGGAATGCGCGCCACGGCTGGAACTCGTTCCGTTTCCAGGGCGGGCGCGCCGATCAACATTTTCATCCCCTGGGGCCGGTCGTGGCGTTGGCCGGCGCGGCCGTCTATTTTCTGCCGTGGATCTGGCTGGGGCTCGTCGGTTGCGGTGTGGCGGCGCTGCGCCGCGGCCGGCGCGAGCCTGGGCAATGGCTGCTGTTATGCCTGGCGGCACCGCCGATCGTGCTGTTCACGCTCGTCTCGCTGTGGGGGAAGACCCTGCCGCATTGGACAGCGCCCGGCTATCTGATGCTGATCCCGTTGCTCGGCGCGGCGCTCGCCCGCCGCGCGCCGCCAAGCCCACGGATCCGTCGCGCCGCGATCGCAACCGGCCTCGTTGTCGTGCTCGGCACGGCGGCCGTTGCCGCCGCCGTACGGTTCGACTGGCCCGGCCGGTTGGCGACGCCGCTGATGGCGCGAACCGGCGATCCGATCGTCGCCGCCGTCGATTGGACGCCGTTGCGCAACGAGCTGGCGCGGCGCGGCCTGTTGGGCCGGCCGGGGTTGGTGGTCGCCGCCACCAACTGGCTCGACGCCGGCAAGATCGATTACGCCCTCGGCGGCACGGTGCCGGTGCTGTGCCTGTGCGCCGAGCCCCATCAATACGGTCTCGTCGCGCCCGCCGCCGATTATGCCGGCGACGACGTGCTGATCATCGCGCCGCGGACCACGCCCGCCGACATTTTCGCCCGCTATCGCGCGCGCTTCCGCACAATCGCGCCGTTGCCGGCGGCGCAATTGCAGATCGACGGGCGCGAGGTGCTGAGCCTGCCGCTCTATCTCGGGCGTGACCTGCGCCCGCCCGCGCCCGGCGCCGATCGCGACTGAGCGGTCCCCGGCTCGGCAGCGGCGCCTATTCGCGCGCCTGGGTATAGGGAAAGACGAGGTCGCCCGTCTTGTATTCGACCGGCGACAGGATCGTCACCGTGTTCGAGCCGCGGAATTGGTCGACGCCGTGGCCCGTGATGCCGTGATACTGGACCCAGATCGGCCGCGCCTTGGCCCATTCGCCGTCCGGGCCAAAGGCGATGTCGCCCTCGACCGTGTGAAAGCTGTGGGTGTGCATGTATTGGGCGAGTTTGTCGTTGTCGAGGCTGCCGGTCGCCGTCACCGCCTGCTCCAAAACCTGCATTTCGCTATAGGCAAAGGGCGGCAGAAAATAGCCAAGCGGATCGATGCCCTCGGCGGCGGCACGGGCTTGGTATTTTTTCAGGAAATCCCACACGCCCGGGAAATCCATCGTCTTGACCGGCTCCCACAGCTCGACATTGACAACCCCGTTGAGTGCCGGGCCGAGCTGCATCTTGATCGCCGCCGCTTGCGCCCCGGCCAACGCGCCGCCGAGCATTTTGGTCTTGAGCCCGACCTCTTGGACGGCGCGCAGGATCGCGACCGTGTCGGAGGGATAGGTCGCGGCATAGACGAGATCGGGCGCGGTGGCGGCCGCGGCCCGCACGATCGGCGACAGATCGATCGTATTTGGCGGATAGGCTTGGTCATAGACGATCTTTAGGCCGGCGGCCTTGGCGTTGACGCGGGCGCTGTCGGTGGCTTTGCGCTGAAATTCGGCGTCGGTGCCGATGATCGCCAAAGTTTGCGGTCGCGGATGCTGGGCCAGCGCCAAGGCAAAAAAACCGTCCGAGAAGGTCTTTAGCGGGTCCGGGCCAAACGGCAGCATCGAGAAATATTCGGGGTCGTGGAACTTGTCGTTGGCCGCCAGTGCAAACAGCCCGAAGAACAGCCGCTTGTGCTGGATCGCGACCGGCATCGCCGGGGCGACGAGATTGGTTCCGTAGCTCGACACCAACAGGTCGACCTTGTCGATGTCGATCAGCTTGGTATAGATGCCCGGCACGTTGGCCGGGTTGCTTTGGTCGTCGTAATAGACCAGTTTGACCGGCCGGCCGAGCAACCCGCCCTTGGCGTTGACATCGGCGGCCCAGATCTGAAAGGCGACGAGCACGGTCTTGCCGACCACCGCGAAGGGGCCGGTCAATTCCATGCTGAAGCCGATCTTGATCGGCTCTGCCGCCGGCGCGGGTTGCGACAACGTCGCTCCGAGGAGCGCCAGCGCGGCGCCAAGCCAGCGGCGGCGGCGGCCGGCGCGGAGCCCGGACCCGGTCATGACCGCAATTCCTCGACCTCGGCGCGCGTCAAATAGCGTGTCCGCGCGCCGCGCAACAGCAGATAGAGCTTGGCGGTCTCCTCGAGCTCCTCGACGGCATTGACGGCGGCGTCGAGATCGGCGCCGGCGACAACCGGCCCGTGATTGGCCAGCAGCACCGCATGGTGCTTGCCGGCAAAACCGCGCACCGCCTCGGCAAGCGCGATATCGCCGGGCTTGTAATAGGGGATCAGCGGCAGCCGGCCGACCCGCATCACATAATAGGCGGTGATCGGCGGCAGCACATCGGCGGGATCGATCTCGGCCAGGCAGGAGACCGCCACCGAATGGGTCGAATGGAGATGAACGACCGCTCCGGTCGCGGCCCGCTCCTCGTACATGACGCGGTGCAGAAAGCTTTCCTTGGTCGGCGGATCGCCCGAGACCAGCCGCCCGGCGTCGTCGAGCTTTGACAAGCGCGCCGGGTCGAGCCGCCCGAGCGAGGCGTTGGTCGGGGTCATCAGCCAGCCATCGGCGACCCGCACGCTGATATTGCCGGACGACCCGGCGGTCAGCCCGCGGTTGAAGATCGAGGCGCCGATCGCGCAGATCGCCTCGCGGTGTTTGGCATCGCTCATCGTGCCGCCCCCTCGGCCAAAACATCAAATGCCCGCAGGAAAAAATCGGGTGCGCCAAAATTGCCCGATTTGAGCGCCAGGGCCAGCGCCGGTTCGCCTGGCCGGCGCGGCAGGCTGACCGTCCACGGCACTCCGGGATCGATCTGCCGGCCGATGCGCAGCGCCCCGACGCCAAGCGCCTGGACCACCGCCCCGGCCGTCTCGCCGCCGGCCACCACCAGCCGCCGCGCCCCGTTGGCGACCAGACCCCGCGCGATCTCGGCCATGATGCTCTCGACCAGGGCCCCGGCCTGCTCGCGGCCGAGCTTGTCCTGGACCGCGGCGACCTGTTCGGGCGGTGCGGTGGCGCTGATCAACAGGGGCTTGTCGCCAAACAGCGGCCCGGCCCAGGCCAACGCCTCGCGCGCGACGTCATGGCCGCGGGCGGCGGCCAGCGGGTCGATCGTGAACAGCGGCGCGCGTTCGCGCATATGGGCGACCTGGGCCTGGGTCGCCGTCGAGCATGAGCCCGACAACACGGCGGCCGGTCCGTCAATCGCGGGCAGGGCCGCGGCGTCGCTGGCATCGCCGAGCAGCCCCCGGCGGCGAAAATTCTCGGGCAATCCCAGGGCGATGCCCGAGCCGCCGGTAATTAAGGCGAAATCGGCCGCCGCTGAGCCGATCGCTTCGAGGTCCCGGTCCTCGATCGCATCGACGATCGCGTGCCGCACCCCGGCCGCGCGCAATCGGGCAAACGCCGCTTCGATCGCCGCCGCGCCCTGTGCCACATCGCGATAGGGCACGAGCCCGACCTTGCCGCGGCATTGCCGCTGCAGCACCCGCACCAGCGACGGGTCGCGCATCGGGGTCAGCGGATGGTCGCGCATGCCCGATTCCGACAGCAGCACGTCGCCGACAAACAGATAGCCCTTGAAGATCGTGCGGCCCGCTTCGGGAAAGGCCGGGCAGTAGAGCGTGAAATCGGCGCCCAGCGCGGCGAGCAAAGCCTCGGCGACCGGGCCGATATTGCCGGCATCGGTGGAATCGAAGGTCGAGCAGTATTTGAACAGGATCTGGCGGGCCCCGGCCTGTTTGAGCCAGGCGAGCGCGGCAAGGCTTTGCGCGACCGCTTCTGCGGCCGGGATCGTGCGGCTTTTCAACGCGACGACCAGCGCCTCGGCATCGGGGATCGCCGCTGCCGCCGCCGGCGTGCCGATCAATTGCACGCTCTTCATGCCGCGACGCACGAGCGTGTTGCACAGATCGGTGGCGCCGGTGAAATCGTCGGCGATCGCCCCGAGCAAGACCGGCATCGGCCCCTCCGTTGCATCCCCGAGATTGAGACTAACCGCTCGCAGCGCCTGGCGGCAAACGCGCCGAGGCGATCGGCTTGGCCGCCGTTTTTGCGGCTTGCGTGGTCGGATCAACCTATCACGGTTTGCCGCGCCGACGAAACCGGCGCGCGCCGCCCGCGGCCGGGTGTGACAGGTTATCGTCGACCGGTTTGGCCGATCGCTCGCCGTTGCCGGCTCTTGTGTTTGTCCCGGCGCGGATAAAGAGTGGCCATGCTATCGCCGCTGGGGTGTGCCATGCCGAAATTCGCCGCCAATCTGAGCTTCATCTTTCAGAAGGTCGATTTTCTCGACCGTTTTGCCGCCGCCGCGCAATGCGGCTTCAAGGCGGTCGAATATCTCGGCGCTTACGACCAGCGCCCCGAGACCGTGGCGGGTCTGCTCGACCGGCACGGGCTGACCCAGGCGTTGTTCAACATGCCGCCCGGCGATTGGGCCAAGGGCGAGCGCGGCCTGGCCGCATTGCCCGGGCGCGAGGCCGAGTTTCGCGCGGGGGTGGACACGGCGCTTACTTACGCCAAGGCGACGCGCTGCCGGCTGGTCCATGCGATGGCCGGGCTCGTGCCGGCCGGCCAGGACCGCGCCGCCGCCGAGCGCTGCTATGTCGAAAACCTGCGCTACGCCGCCGAACGGCTTGCGCCGGAGGGGGTGACCGCGATCATCGAGCCGATCAATACCCGCGACATCCCCGGCTATTTCCTCAACACCACGGCCCAGGCGATGGCGATCATCGAGCGGGTCGGGCACCCGAACCTGCAGCTCCAGCTCGACCTCTATCATGTGCGGATCATGGAGGGCGATCTCGCCCACAAGATCCGCGACCTCGCCGGCCGCTACCCGCACATCCAGATCGCCGGCAATCCCGGCCGCCACGAACCCGATATCGGTGAGATCAATTATCCCTACCTGTTCGATCTGTTGGATCAGATCGGCTATGCCGGTTGGATCGGCTGCGAATATCGGCCGCGCGGCGAAACCCGCGCCGGGCTCGGCTGGGCGGCCCGCTACGGCATCCATGGCTGACGGCGGGGGCGGGCCGATGCGGATCGTGATCACCGGCGGGTGCGGGTTTCTCGGCCGGCGCCTGGCGCTGTTGCTGCTTGAACAGGGGACGCGGCTGGGCCGATCGACGAACTGGTCCTGTTTGACGCGGCGCGGCCGGCATGGCCGTTGCCGGAGGATCGGCGGCTGCGCGTCGTGACCGGCGACATCGCCGACGCTGCGCGGATGGCCGGTCTGCTCGCGCCCGGCGTCGCCGCGGTTTTTCACCTCGCCGCGGTGGTCAGCGCCGAGGCCGAGGCCGACACCCAGCTCGGCTATCGGGTCATTCTCGACGGCACCCGCGCCGTCCTCGAGGCCTGCCGGGCGCTCGGCAGCGCTCCGCGTTTTGTCTTTGCCAGCTCGCTTGCGGTTTATGGCGGCCGGTTGCCGCCCACGGTCGGCGAGGACACGGCCCTGACGCCGCAAAGCTCCTACGGCACGCAAAAAGCGATTGGCGAACTCCTGGTCAATGACTACAGCCGCAAGGGCTTCGTCGACGGCCGCGCGCTGCGGCTGCCGACGGTCGTGGTGCGTCCCGGCCGGCCGAACCGCGCCGCCTCGAGCTTTGCTTCGTCGATAATCCGCGAACCCTTGGCCGGCCGGGAGGCGGTCTGCCCGGTTTCGCCCGATCTGGTCATGGCCTTGGCCTCGCCGCGCCGGGTCGTCGCCGGCTTGCGCCGCGCCCTCGAATTGCCGGCCACGGCGTTTGCCGGCAATCGGTCGTTGCAGCTGCCCGGCTTTTCGGTCGCGGTCGGCGAGATGGCGCAGGCGGTGCGGCGCGCCGGCGGCGAGGCCGCCTATGCCCGCATCCGCTGGCAGCGCGACCCGGACATCGAGGCGATCGTCGCCGGCTGGCCGCAGGCCTTGGCCGCACCCCGCGCCGCCGCGCTCGGCTTTACCGCCGATGCCGGCATTGACGAGGTGGTCGAGGCGTTTGTCGAGGACGACCTCGAAGCCCAAAAAGCCCTCGCCTGAGGCCTACGCCGGGCGCGCGCCGCCGGTTCAGGCCAGGCCGAGGCCGCCCGACACCCCGCCGGCGAGGCGGGCTAACGCGGGTCGACGCCGCCGGGTTGTGTCGAGCCCGTGACGCTGCCGCCCGCCCGGTCTAGGATTACGGCGATGGCCGAAATCGAGAGCTTCACGCGCCCTCTTGTGCGCGGCTTTCTGCACCGGCCGGAGCGGCCGGACGGGCGCGGACTGGTCGTCACGCACGGCGCCGGCGGCAGTTGCGGCGCACCGCTGCTGGTCGCGGTGGCGACGGCTTTTGCCGCCGCCGGTGTTGTCGTGCTGCGCTGTGACCTGCCGTTCCGCCAGCGGCGAGCGCAAGGCCCGCCCTCGCCGGCGGGGGCGGCGGCAGACCGGGCCGGGCTCGAAGCCGCGGTCGCCGCCTTATCCGAGATCGCCGCCGGAGCGATGTTTATCGGCGGCCAATCCTATGGCGGCCGGCAGGCGACGCTGCTCGCCGCCGACAAGCCGGGCATCGCCGCGGGGCTGCTGCTGTTCTCCTATCCGCTGCACCCGCCGGGCCGGCCCGACCGACTGCGCACCGAGCATTTTCCGCGGTTGCAGGTCGCGTCGGTGTTTGTCCAGGGAACCGCCGATCCGTTTGGCAATGCCGCCGAGCTCGCGCCGATGCTGCGGCTGATCCCGGCGCCGACCCGGCTGATCGCGGTCGCGGGCGCCGGCCACGCTCTGAAGCGCGGGCGCTTTGATTTGGCGCCGGTGGTCGCCGCCCTCGCCGGCCCGGTCTGAGCGGCACTCGGGCGACGGATTTCCGGCCTAGGCCTTGCGCCGGCGGCGGGGCGGCGGCTCGGCCGCGGCCTCGGGAGCGGGCGCCGCATTCTCGCGGCTACGGCGGCTGCGCGGCGGCGCCGGGGTTGCCGCCGCCGGCGGTGCGTTCTCCGCAGCCGCCGGCGATTTGTCGCGGCCGCCGGCGACCGGCAGCAACAGGTTGCGCTGGCGGCGGTCGGCCGCGGTCTTGCCGGCGCGGCCGGCGGCGGGGGGCGCGGCCCGCTCGGCGCTCGCCTCTTCACGCGCCAGGCTGCGCTTCAGCGCATCCATCAGGTTGGTGACCTTAGGCTCTTCCTCGGCCTGTTGCGGCGCCGGAGTGATCTCGCCCTTGAGCTTGCTCTGCACCAATTCGCGCAGCGCGTCCTGGTAGCGGTCGTGGAACGTCGTCGGATCAAAGGCGCCGGCCTTGCGCTCGATGATCGTCTCGGCCAGGGCAACCATTTCGGGATCGATGTCGCCGCTCGCCGGCTCGCCGAACTCGGCGGCGCGGACCTCGTCATTGGCGCGCAGCATCGACATCAGCAGGCCCGCCCCGCGCGGCTCGACCAGCACCTGGCGTTCGCGGTTGGCGAGCACGATGCGGCCGAGCCCGGCCTTGTTGGCGCGGGTCATCGCCTCGCCGATCACACGGAAGGTTTCGCGCGCGATGTCGCCATCGGCATAGACATAATAAGGCGCGTCGAGATAGAGCGGATCGATCTCGTCGCGATCGACAAAGCGGTCAAGCTCGACGGTCTTTGACGAGTCGATCTTTAGATCGCGCAACTCGTCGTCGGTCAGGATCACATAACGGTCGCGGTCGTACTCATAGCCCTTGACGATCTGGTCGCGACCGACCTCCTCGCCGGTCTTCGCATCGACAAGGCGCTGCGCAACCCGGTTCCCGGTCTTGGCGTTGAGCTGGTTGAGCCGAATGCGCTTGGCCTCGGTCGTCGCCGGGCTCAGATAGATCGGGCAGGTGACGAGAGAAAGACGCAGAAACCCGCTCCAACTCGCGCGCGGCATTGTCAATCTCCTATGCTGCCGGGGTTACGAAGCCACATATTCAGCAAACGCGCAACGCTCTGCGGCGGGCGCATTGCAGACGAAATTTTGACGAATAGGCTGCGATGGCTCTCAGCGAATACCAGAAAAAACGCGATTTCAGCCGAACGCCCGAACCGGCCGGAGCCGCGGTCCAGGCCGCACCGGCGGGGGCGCTGTCATTTGTCGTCCAAAAGCACGCCGCACGGCGGCTGCATTACGATTTCCGGCTTGAACTCGACGGCGTGCTGAAGAGCTGGGCGGTGCCCAAGGGCCCGAGCGCCGATCCCGCCGAAAAACGGCTTGCGGTGCATGTCGAAGACCATCCCCTCGAATATGGCGGCTTCGAAGGCGTCATTCCAGCCGGCAATTACGGTGCTGGCGCGTCGATGATCTGGGACCGCGGCACCTGGACGCCGCTCGACCCCGACCCGCGCGCCGCTTATGCGAAGGGCGCGCTCAAATTCGAGCTCCACGGCGAGAAATTGCATGGCCGCTGGGCGCTGGTGCGGATGACCGGCAAGCGCGCCGGGCGCGATCGCGAGAACTGGCTGTTGATCAAGGAGCGCGACGCCGCGGCGCAGCCGGGCAGCGGCGACGCGATCGTCGCCGACAATCCCTTGAGTGCGGTCAGCAAACGCACAATCGACGAGATCGCCGCCGACCGCGACCGCATCTGGGGGCCAAATGGCGAGGAACCGGGCGGCGAGCCCGGCCCGGCGCGGCGATCCACAGGGCCGGCGCCGGCCGATCCGGCCGCGATGGCCGGGGCAAAAAAAGCGCCATTGCCGACCCAACCGCGGCCGTTATTGGCGACGTCGGCCGCTGCCGCCCCCGACGGGCCGGATTGGTTGCACGAAATCAAATTCGACGGCTATCGGCTGCTGGCGCGGGTGGATGGCGGCCGGGTGCAATTGCTGACCCGCAGCGGGCTCGATTGGACCGGGAAATTTGCCGCGCTGGCCGCGCGGCTGGCGCAACTGCCGGTCACGGCGGCGCTGATCGACGGCGAAATCGTCCATCTCGAACCCGACGGCACGACCGATTTCGGCCATCTCCAGGATGCGATCGCCAATGAACGCACCGACCCGCTGGTGTTTTACGCCTTTGACCTGATCCATCTCGACGGCTGGGATCTGAGCGGGGCGGGGCTTGAAGCCCGCAAGGCGGCGCTGGCCACGCTGGTGCCGACAGATACCGCGGACCTGCTGCGCTACAGCGACCACCAAATCGGGCGCGGCCCTGAATTCTTCCGCCATGCCTGCAGCTACCGCCTCGAAGGGATTGTCTCGAAGCGTCGCGACAGCCCCTATCGCGCCGGCCGCCACGCCTGTTGGCTCAAGATCAAATGCGCCAATCGCGAAGAGTTTGTCGTGATCGGCTTCAGCGATCCGGAAGGCGCGCGGCTCGGGCTCGGGGCGCTGCTGCTCGGCTATTACGATCGCGATGGCGAGCTCCGCTACGCCGGCCGGGTCGGGACCGGGTTCCGCGACGCGCAACTCACCGATCTGCGCCGCCGCCTCGAGCCGCTGGTGCAGGCCCGGCGCCCGGTCAAGACCTTGCCTCCGG
>JAJPIH010000233.1 GCA_021324875.1 Alphaproteobacteria bacterium | reverse complement strand
TGCCTGGCCGCCAGCCCGGCCGTCGCCGAACGCATCGGTTACGACGGCGGCCATTTTATCCGCCGCTATCTGGCGCTGCTGCCGATCACGCTGGGCTTGATGTGGTTTGTCTCGTTGCAGGATCCGCGCACCGTTCGGCGCATTGCGGTTGCCGTGTTTGCGGTCGGGATGGTGATGCTGGCGATGACGCTGGTGGTCGGGGCCGAGATCAAGGGCGCGCGTCGTTGGATCAATCTGCCGCTGCTCTCGATACAGCCCTCCGAATTCGTCAAACCGTGCTTTGCCGTTGTGACCGCCTGGTTGATCAACGAGCAGAAATCAAAGCCGCGTTTTCCCGGCGGTTTGATCGCGTTGGCGTTGCTGTTGCTGATCGTCGCGATGCTGATCGCACAACCCGACATCGGCATGGCGGCCGTAGTAGTCGCGGTTTGGGTAGGGCAGTTTTACCTCGCCGGGCTGCGGTTATACTGGCTGTTTCTTTCGGGAATGGCAGGCACCGGTGCACTTTACGGCGCCTATACGTTCATTCCGCATGTCCGGGTGCGCGTAGATCATTTCCTCAATCCGGCGGCCGGCGACAGTTACCAAGTCAACCGCTCGCTTGAAGCTTTTGCCAATGGGGGGTTATGGGGCACCGGGCCATGTGAAGGAACGATCAAATATGTGCTGCCCGACGCTCACGCCGATTTTGTGTTTGCCGTGGCCGGCGAGGAATTTGGTCTTGCCGTTTGTCTTGTCGTGATTGTGCTGTTCGGTTTCGTCGTGGTCCGTGGGCTGTCGCGGCTGTCGCAGGAGTCGAGCCTCTTTGTTTTGTTGGCGGCGACCGGGCTGCTGGTCCAGTTCGGACTGCAAGCGGTCATCAATATGGCCTCGACTTTGCACCTGATGCCGACCAAGGGCATGACGCTTCCGTTTCTGTCCTATGGCGGCTCGTCGATGCTGGCGCTGGGGCTTGGTATGGGGATGATGCTGGCGCTGACCCGCCGCCGGCTCGCGGGGAGCGCCTTGTGAGCGCCGGCGGTTTTGTTCTGGCGGCCGGCGGCACTGGCGGTCATCTCTTCCCCGCCCGGGCCTTGGCGGCGGAATTGATCCGCCACGGAAGAGAGGTGCGGCTGCTGACCGACGCCCGCACCGACGCCTTCTCCGACAGCCTGCCCGGGCTGGCAGTCGATCGCCTGAAACTTCGCCAACCCTATGGCGGACCGGCGGGCATAGCCAGCGGGCTCACCGACCTTGCGACCGGCGCCTTTGTGGCACGACGCCTGCTACGGAACCTCCGGCCCGCGGCGGTCATCGGGTTTGGCGGCTATCCGTCGCTGCCGACCATGCTCGCGGCGGCGACGCTGCGGTTGCCGACGCTGATCCACGAACAGAATGCGGTGCTCGGCCGTGCTAACCGCCTGCTGGCTCCGTATATGCGGCGCATCGCGACCGGGTTTCCCGATGTCGTCGGGCTGCGTGCGGCCGACCGCGCCCGTGCGGTTCATACCGGAAACCCGGTGCGGGCGGAGTTTTTGGCTTTGGGAGAGGCTCCTTACCACCCGCCTGATCCGGCGGGCGCGGTCGAGTTGCTGGTGCTGGGCGGCAGCCAGGGCGCCCATATTCTGGCGGAAATTGTCCCGGCGGCGCTGGCGCAGCTGCCGCTACGATTGCGCCTGCGGCTGCGGGTCGCCCAGCAGGCGCGGCCGGAAGACTGCGCCGCGGTCGTCGCCGCCTACCAGGCTGCCGGGATCGCCGCCGAGGTTGAACGGTTCTTTACCGATGTGCCGGTTCGCCTGGCGCGCGCCCATCTGGTGGTCTGCCGGGCCGGGGCTTCGACGATCGCCGAGCTGGCTGCGCTCGGGCGCCCGGCGGTGCTGATCCCCTACCCTTTTGCGACTGATGATCATCAGACCGCCAATGCCCGCGCCTTTGCCGCGGCGGGTGGTGGTGAAATGGTGGCGCAATCGGCGCTGCATAGCGCGACGCTGGCCGAGAAGCTGATGCAGCTGATCGACGACGGGGCGGCGTTGCGCCGTATGGCCGGGCGCGCGGCGGCGTTCGGTCGGCCCGATGCGACGCGCCGCTTGGCGCAGCTGGCTGTGGCACTCCTGCCCGGCGCCGCGGCCGCGGGGCTTGCCGCATGAGAGCGCTGCCGCTGACCATCGGGCCGCTGCCTTTTGTCGGCATTGGCGGCATCGGCATGAGCGGGATTGCCGAGGTCTTGCACAATCTCGGTTACCGGGTGCAGGGCAGCGATCTCGCCGACGGCGCGAATGTCCGCCGGCTGATCGATCTCGGGATCGCGGTCAGCATCGGTCACGACGCGGCCAATCTCGGCAATGCCGAGGTGGTTGTCGTCTCGTCCGCCGTCCACGCTGACAACCCGGAGGTGGTCGCGGCCCGCGCCCGACGGTTGCCGGTTGTGCGCCGCGCCGAGATGCTGGGCGAGTTGATGCGTCTCAAATGGTCGCTGGCGGTAGCGGGCACGCACGGCAAGACGACAACCACCTCGATGGTCGGCGCGTTGCTCGAAACCGCGGGGCTCGACCCGACCGTGATCAACGGCGGCATCATCAACGCTTACGGCACCAATACCCGACTTGGCGCCGGCGAGTGGATGGTGGTCGAGGCCGATGAGAGCGATGGCACGTTCACCCGGTTGCCGGCGACCGCGGCGATCGTGACCAATATCGATCCCGAACACCT
>JAJPIH010000396.1 GCA_021324875.1 Alphaproteobacteria bacterium | reverse complement strand
GGGGCTGCCGGCGAAAAAAGACAAGCTGCTTGAGCTGATCCGCCGTCGTTCGCTGCTGCAAAATCGCGATTTCGTGCTGTCCTCGGGCCGCTCGAGCAGCTTCTTTTTCGATATGAAGCGGACCCTTTTCGACCCCGAAGGGGCGGTTCTGGTCGGCGATTTGTTGTTCGACATGATTCGCGACGAGGCGGTCGACGCGGTCGGCGGGCTCGAAACCGGGGCCATCCCGATTGTGGCGCTGGTCTGCGCCCGCAGCTGGCCGGGAAAGCCGCTGACCGGCTTTTTTGTGCGCAAAGAGATGAAGGGTCACGGCACCGATCAGCGCATCGACGGGCTGCTTGAACCCGGCTCGCGGGTGATCTTGTTCGAGGATGTGACCACAACCGGCGCTTCGGTCATGCAGGCGGCCGACCAGGCGCGCGATCGCGGCTGCACGATCGTCAAGATCATCAGCATCGTCGATCGGCTCGAAGGAGCCGCCGAAAATTTCCGCGACCGCGGCCTCCCGTTCCAATCGCTGTTTACGTGGCGGGATTTCCGGTGAACGGGCCGGTTACCGATCTCGCCGCGGCCCATTTGCGGCGTCAGTTTCTGAACCAGACGCAACGCAACCGTTTTGGCAACCTTGAAGCCCTGCTGGAATTGGCGATCTATGCGCGCGGCTGCCTGAAATCATCGCTGCCGGCCGGCCGGATCACGGTCGCCTTTGTCCTCGAACGGGTGCTGAACAAATGTGCCCGCGATCTCGACGGTCGTCCGGTGCGCATTTCCGAAATCGCCGATCTCGGCGAGCGGCTATTGCCGCCGGTCCGACGGGCGGTCGAATTTCTCGCCGGCGGTGACGACGATCCGATCGACATCGCAGTGGCGCTGATCCGCGCCGACCCGACCGCGGGCCGCTAGGGTGGAGGGCGGATTGGCCGTGCGGTGCGCGGCAGTGCGCCTGCCGGTGTTGCGACCCGATAGGAAGGGCCCGGGATGAGCCGCGAGCCGTGCCCGATCCATTTCTGTTCTGACGGTCTCGGCTTGTCGGCCGCCGATTACGCCCGGCTCCTGTCGCGGCTGGTCGAGGATGATTGCGACCTGGCCGACGAATTTTCGCTCGGCGGCGCCGTCACCCGGCTCGAACAGAGGATGGCGGAGTTGCTCGGCAAAGAGGCGGCGGTCTTCCTGCCGAGTGGCACCCTCGCCAACCATTTGGCGCTGCGGCTCCTGGCGCGTCGCGGCCGGCGGGTTCTGGTCCAGCGCGACAGCCACATCTTTTGTGACAGCGGCGATTGCGCGCAGCAGCTCAGCGGATTGGTGCTGGTGCCGCTTGGCGCCGGGCATACAAGCTTCACGCTCGACGAGGCCGCCGCCGAAATCGCGCACGAAGAAGAGGGCCGGGTGCGCACTCCGGTCGGCGTGATCTCGATCGAATCGCCGGTCCGGCGGCGCCACGGTGAAGTCTTCGATTGGCGCGAGATGCAGCGGATCGCCGCGTTTGCGCGCGAGCGCGGCATCGGACTTCATCTCGACGGGGCGCGCCTGTTTCTCGCCACGCCCTATACCGGGATCGCGCCCGCGGAATATGCCGCCCTGTTCGATACCGTCTATGTGTCGCTGTACAAATATTTCAACGCCGCCGGCGGCGCGGTCCTGGCCGGGCCGGAGCAGCTACTGGCCGGGCTTTACCACGAGCGGCGGATGTTTGGCGGCAGTTTGCGTCAGGCTTGGCCCTATGCGGCGGTGGCGCTGCACTACCTGCCGGGCTTCTCCGAGCGCTTCGCCGAAGCGGCGGCCATGGCCGGCCAGCTGTTTGCCGCCTTGGCGGGGCTGCCGGGGGTGTCGCTGCAGCGCAGCGCGGCTTCGACCAATGTCGCCCGGCTTGATCTTCCCGGCGCGGCTGCGGTCCAGTTGCCGGAGCGGCTTACCCGGCGCGGGATCGCGATCCGCGCGCCGGTCCGCACCGCGTCGGGCGCCCGGTTCGATCTGTTTGTCAACGAGACCCTGCGCCGCCGGCCGATCGCGCAAACGATCGACGATTTTTTGGCTGCGGTCCGCGGCCGATAAGGCGGCGGCGCGGCCCGGCGCCGGGCGGATTGACGCTCTGGCGCCAAATCCTTATCTAGACCGCCATCATGGCGACGTTGCCGATCATTACTGCTCCCGATCCGCGCCTCAAGCTGAAGGCGCAGCCGGTCGCCGCGGTCGATGCCGAGGTGCGGCGGCTGATGGACGACATGCTCGAGACCATGAAAAAGGCGATCGGGATCGGGCTCGCCGCGCCGCAGGTCGGTGTGGCCAAGCGGGTCATCGTGCTCGATGTCGCGCGTGAGGGCGAGCCGCCGCAACCCTTGAAGCTGGCCAACCCCGAGATCCTGTGGCGCTCGCAGGAGCAGGCGACATTCAGTGAGGGTTGTCTGTCGCTGCCCGAGCATTACGCCGACGTCACCCGGCCGGCCAAGGTTCGCGTGCGCTATCTCGATTATCACAACGAGAGCCGCGAGCTCGAGGCCTCGGGCTTGTTGGCGACCTCCATCCAGCACGAGATCGACCATCTGGACGGGGTCTTGTTTGTCGACCACATCTCGATGGTCAAGCGCAGCATGATCCTGCGCAAGCTCGCCAAGGCCAAGCGCAGCCGCACCCCGGCCGCCGCATAGCCTGCTGCCGGCCGCCGCTGCGGCGGGGAGCGAGGAGTGCAGCTTGTCTTTATGGGTACGCCGCCCTTTGCCGCGACGATCCTGGCCGCGTTGTTGACCGCCGGTCATCAGGTGCGCGCGGTGTACACGCAGCCGCCGCGCCCGGCCGGCCGCGGGCATCGCCTGCAGCCTTCGGCGGTGCAGCTTGCGGCCGCGCGACACGGCCTCGAAATCCGCTGTCCCACCCGCCTGCGCGACGCGGCGGTGCAGGCCGAATTTGCCGCCCTCGCGGCCGATGCGGCGGTGGTCGCGGCTTACGGTTTGATCCTGCCGCCGCCGCTGCTGACCGGCCCACGCCTCGGCTGTCTCAATGTCCATGCCTCGCTGCTGCCGCGCTGGCGCGGTGCGGCACCGGTTCAACACGCGCTGCTCGCCGGCGATCGCGAGACCGGGATCACGATCATGCAAATGGACGAGGGCCTCGATACCGGCCCCATTCTGATGCAGCAGGCGATTGCGATTGCGGCCGATGCGACCGCCGCGAGCCTGACCGAAGCATTGGCCCGGCTCGGCGGCGAATTGATCCTGAAAGCCCTCGATGCCGCTGCGAAGGGCGTTCTGCACCCCCGCCCGCAACCGGTCTCGGGCGTGACCTACGCCCCCAAGATCGCCCGCGAACAGGGCCGGCTGAACTGGCGCTGCCCGGCCGTGGAACTGGAGCGACGCATCCGCGCCTTCGACCCGCAGCCCGGAGCGTTTTTCGACTGTCGCGGCGAAGCCGTTCGGGTGCACGCCGCAACCGTGGTGCCGGATAATTGGGGCGCGCCGCCGGGAACGGTTCTCGACGATCGGCTGACAATCGCCTGCGGCGCCGGTGCGCTGCGCCTGTTGCGACTGCAGCGGCCGGGGCGGGCGCCGCTCGCCGCCGAAGTGTTTTTGCGCGGCTATCCGCTTGCCGCCGGAACCTTGCTGCCGTGCCCCGCTACAAGCTGACCATCGAATATGACGGAACCGGGCTGGTCGGCTGGCAGCGACAGCCGAACGGTCTGTCGGTGCAGGAAGCGCTGGAAACCGCCGTTAAGCGATTTTGCGGCGAGACGGTCAGCGTCCATGGCGGCGGCCGCACCGATGCCGGGGTCCATGCGCTGGGTCAGGTCGCCCATCTCGACCTGGCGCGCGCGGTGGCGGCTGATGTCGTCCGCGGCGCGCTCAACCATTATCTGCGCGCCACCCGCATCAGCGTCCTCGACGTCGCGCCGGTGGCCGACGATTTTGACGCGCGGCTGTCGGCGATAACGCGCGTCTATGTCTACCGCATCCTGAACCGGCGGGCGCCGGCGGCGCTTGACCGCGGGCGGGTGTGGCGGGTGGCGCCGCCGCTCGACGCCGGGGCGATGGCCGAAGCCGCCCGCTATCTGGTCGGCCATCACGATTTCACGACCTTTCGCGATCGGTTGTGCCAGGCAAAGTCGCCAATGCGCACGCTCGATGCGCTTGAGGTTACGCGTGTCGGCGACGAGATCCGGATCGAAGCGCGGGCCCGGTCCTTTCTGCATCGCCAAGTGCGCAACATGGCCGGCACGCTGGAACTGGTCGGGGTTGGGCGCTGGCCGCCACAGGCGGTCGGCGAGGCGCTCGCGGCCCGCGATCGCCGCGCCGGCGGTCCGACCGCGCCGGCCGAGGGGCTTTATCTTGTCGAAATCCGTTATCCTGCCGCGATTGAGGACTAAACCCGACCGACCAGACTGACGGAACGGAAGCGAGGTCAGGAATGGCGAGAGGCATTTTCGCGAACCTCTCATCTCGGCCACAGCCGCCCAACGCCCGGCACGAGCGGGTGGAACCGCGGCTTTTGCCTTCGGCTGCGACAGGCGGGCCGACCGCGCTCCAGCTGTCGCCGCCACCCGTCGCCGCGATCGCGCGCCACCCGGCAAGTGCGCCGATTGTCGGGCCCGGCGATCGCCCGTTCGGCGCGCCCGGCAAACACCCGGCGGGCGGGTTGCGCTTGGCCGTCCTCGCCGGCTGCGCCGTTTTCGCCCTGGCCGGCGCCGGCGGCGCCGCCTTTGTCTTGCTCTCAACCCCGGCACGGGCGCCCGGTTCCGACACCGCCGCCGCGACCGCGGCGGGCGCGGGCGCCGCGCAAACGGGTTCGCCGCCGACCGGGGTGGCGGCGCCAAGCCCCGCGTTGATCGCCGCACCGCCGCCCGCCGCTGCGCCCCCCGCCGCGACCGCGGCTGCGCCGGGCCGTGCTGCTGCCGCAACGGCGCCGGCGCCGGCGGTAGCCGGGAGGACGGCGGCAGATTCGCCGAGCGGTCTTGCTTCGCCCGCGGCCGCGGCCGGCAACCCGCCACGGACCGCCGATCTGGCGGCCCCGGCGCCGCCGGCCAAAACCCCCGCTTCGTCGGCGCGGCTGGTGCGCACGCCGCCATCCCCGGCCGCAGCGCATCGCCCGCCGCCGCCGGCGCCGGTTGCCCGAAACCCGCCGCCGCCGCACCCGACCCTTGCCGCACACCCCGCCACGGGCGCTTCGCCGGCGGTTGCCGGCGGCGTCGAGCACCACCGCCCGGAGGCGGCCCGCGCGCCCCGCCACGCCATCTATGCGCATCCGGACAAGAGCGTGGCGCGGTCGGCCCCGCCGCTCCCGCGCCGCGAGACACAGGCGGTGCGAACCGACACGCACCCGGTGCGAACACCGCGAAGCGAGGCCGACACCGGGCACGTTTCCGCGCCGGCCGCCAGAGAGGCCGAGTTTGACGAGCTGTTGGCACATCTGACCGGCGGCGGCAAACCGGCCGAAGCAGCACCGCCGCAGCGTGCGCCGGATGCGGCGCTGACCCCGCCGCCGCGCCGTGCGCCGGACGTGGGGCTGACCCCGCCGCCGCGTCGTGCTCCGGACGTGGGGCTGACCCCGCCGCCGCGCCGTGCGCCGGATGCGGCGCTGACCCCGCCGCCACCGGGCGCGCCTGACCCGTTTGCGCCGCATCGGGGCTACGGGCCTTCGGATCAGTAGAGGCTGCCGGCGGCGCGGGTGATCAGCACGCCCAGCACCAGGTCGACGAGCACGACCAGGGTGGCCGCGCCGCCGCTCGTCTCAAGCGCAACGCGCGCGATAAACCATTCATAGACAAGGACCGCGATCGCGGCCCCGACTTCGATCGCCTGGGAAACCGGGTCGCTCAGCGCCCCGGTCGCGGCTTCCAAGCCGACCCCCACAAACAGCACGCTTTGCGGCAATTGGCACCAATTATAGGGCACCATGAAATCGAAAAAGCGCTGTTCGCGGCCGATCCAGCGCACCACCGACAGCATCACCAGCGGAAACGCAACCCAGGAGATCACGTAACCGATGGTTTCGATCAGGATGATCGTGATCCCGCCGGCCTCGTTCCAGTCGGTAATGCTGACCCGCATCGTCAACAGCGCCAGAAAGAACGGGTAGCCGAGAAACGCCGCCAGAAATGAGCGCCAGAAACCGTCGAGCGAGCGGTCGAAGCAGTCGAGCCCGCTCCGGTCGCCGCGCGCCAGGCGCAGGCAGCCGACCATCGCCCAGCGCAGCTCGGCCCAGGTCGAAACCGGCATCGGGCGCCCGCCGTTTCTAACGCGGCGCAAAAAAGAGGTCGAGAAAGGTGCGGTAGATCGCGCTGAGCGCGACGAGATCGCCGAGCTCGACCCGCTCATCGGCCTTGTGCATGGTCTGGCCGACCAGCCCAAATTCGGCGACCGGACAATATCGGTGGATAAAACGCGCATCGGAGGTGCCGCCGGTGGTGCTGAACTCGGGGCGGCGCCCGGTCACCCGGATCACCGCCTCGGCCAGCGCCGCACTGACACCTCCGGGGGGTACCAGAAATGCCTCGCCGCTGACCGTGAGGTCGAGCGTATAACGCCCGGCCTCACCGGTGCGGTCGAGACGGTCGCGCAAAAACCGCTCCAGGCGCTCCCCATTCCAGCAATCGTTGAAGCGAATATTGAAGATTGCGCGGGCCTCGCCGGGAATGACGTTGGCGGCCGGGTTGCCGATGTCGATCGACGCGATTTGCAACGTCGAGGGCTAAAAATGGGCCGAGCCCTGGTCGAGCTCGGCCGTGGTCAAGGCGTGCAATAATTTGACCAGGCGATGGGCGGCGTTGTCGGCAAGCTGCGGATAGGCGGTATGGCCCTGGACGCCCTGGGCTGTCAGCCGTCCGGTCAGGCTGCCGCGCCGCCCGATCTTGATCATGTCGCCCAGCGCGGCAGCACAAGTCGGCTCGCCGACGACACAGGCATCGGGAATTTCGTCGCGCGCGGCGAGCCATTCCAGCACCCGGCGGGTGCCGTCGATGCCCGCACCTTCTTCGTCGCCGGTGATCAACAGGCTGACCGAGCCGCCGGCGCCCGGCGGCCGATCGCCAAGCCAGCGCTGGACGGCTGCGATGAAAGCGGCGATCGCCCCCTTCATATCGACCGCACCCCGACCCCATAGCGCGCCGTCATGCAGCTCGGCGGCAAACGGGTCGAGCGACCAAGCCTCGCGCGGTCCCGGCGGGACCACATCGGTATGGCCGGCAAAGCACAGATGCGGCCGGCCGGTGCCCCAGCGGGCGTAGAGGTTGGCGATCTTGCCGCCGGCGGCGCCGAATTCGAGGCGATGGCAAATAAAGCCGAGCGCGTCGAGATGGGCGGCGACGACGTCGATGGCGCCGGCGTCAAGCGGTGTCACGCTCGGCCGGCGGATCAGTTCGGCGGCGATGGCGACCGGGTCAAAGGGCGCGTTTTTCATTCGCGCAGCAGCTCGTTGATCGCGGTTTTGGCGCGGGTCTGGGCATCGACGGTCTTGACGATCACGGCGCAATAAAGGTTGGGGCCGGGGCTGCCGTCGGGCAATGGCCGGCCGGGCAGCGCGCCCGGTACGACGACTGAATAGGCCGGCACCCGGCCGATATGCACCTGCCCGGTGTTGCGGTCGACGATTTTGGTGGTGGCGCTGATAAAGGTGCCCATCGCCAGCACCGAGCCCTGTTCGACAATCACGCCCTCGACCACTTCGCTGCGCGCGCCGATAAAGCAATTATCCTCGATAATGACCGGTTCGGCCTGCAACGGCTCAAGCACGCCGCCGATCCCGACCCCGCCCGAGAGATGGCAATTGGCGCGGATCTGCGCGCAGGAGCCGACCGTCGCCCAGGTGTCGACCATCGTGCCGCGATCGACATAGGCGCCGACATTCACAAAGCTCGGCATCAGCACGACATTGGGCGCGATATACGCCGAATGGCGTACGACCGCCCCCGGCACCGCGCGAAACCCGGCGTCGCGGAAGCGGTTGGCCGACCAGCCGGCGAATTTCGAGGGAACCTTGTCCCACCATTTGGCCGGACCCCGCGCGGGGTCGACCGGCCCGCCCGGGATCTCGACCATGTCGTTCAGGCGAAACGACAAGAGCACCGCCTTTTTGAGCCATTGATGAACCCGCCAGCCGGAAGCGGTCTTGTCGGCGACGCGCAGCTCGCCGCTGTCGAGCCCTTCAAGCGCCGTCTCCACCGCCTCGCGCCACGCCCCGCGGGTCGAGGGCGAGATCGTCTCGCGTGCTTCCCAGGCGGCGTCGATGGTGGCGGCAAGATCGGCGTCGGTCATGATCGCATCCACAAGCGAGGGTCAGCCAGATTGCGCGCAACCATGATCGAGCCCGCCCGGCAGGTCAACCGCACCCGGCGCCCGGCGATCACCGGGTTGCGGAAGGCTCAGGTCTGCTTGAAAAAGCGGGTGGCGTTGTCCCACAGCAGCTTTTTCCGGGTCTCGGGCTTCAGGCTCCGCCAGGCGAGAATGTTGTCGACCGACTCCGGGAATTGGCACTCCGAATGGGGGTAGTCGGAGGCGTACATCAGCACCCCGTCACCGAGAAAGCCGGTGACCATGTTGAACATGTCCTCGCCTTCCTGGCGTTCGATGCTGCAGAAAAAGCGGTCGCTCTTCATGTACTCGCTGGGCTGGTGTTTCAACGGCGCCGTGCCGCCGACATAAACCGCCTGCTCGTCCATGCGCTTGGCCCAGAACGGCAGCCACCCGAAGCCGCATTCGAGAACCCCCATGCGCAACCGCGGATGGCGGTCCATGACGCCGCCGCCGATAAACGCGGCAATAAAGCGCATCGCCCCCCAAGGATGCGAGGCCATGCGGCCGACAAAGATGTTGTCCCAGACATCGCGATAGGCCGGGTAATAGGGTGGGTTCCAGGTCGAGGAGTGGTGCGCGATCGGCAAATCGTGCTCCTCGGCCGCCCGCCAGATCGGATCGAGATCGGGATGGTCGGGGGGGACCTCGAACGGCAATAACGGCTTGACCGCCACCGCCCATTTCGAATTGCCCCATTGCCGGATCTCGCGCACCGCCGCTTCGACATCGCGCCCGGAGGCGACGATCAGGCTTTTCAACCGGTCGGTAAACTGTCCGCAGAAATCGGCCATGTGGCGGTGATAGGCGCGAATCAGCCCGACCTCGAATGCCGGGTCGTCGAGCCCGACCAAGCTCATAAACGAGCCCGGGATCAGGAAATGGACGTCGGTCCCTTCATCGTCCATGTCGGCGACCCGGTTTGCGGCCTGGTCGTCCTGCACGCCGGGACGCGGCAATTTGCTGCCCCGCCAGCGCGATTCGCGGCCGCTGAAATCATCGCGCGGCGCCGCCTCCCCCAGCACCCGCCGGTAGAATTTTCGGCCGAACGAATAATGGTGGCGGCCGTCGCCGTCGGCGCGGCGGTAGCCCGCCAATTCCGGCAGCCGCGGCCGGAAATCGGGATCGACATAATATTCGAGCACTTCCGCCGCCGGGTTGACATGGGTGTCGGCGTCAAACACGCGATAGCCGCTTTTCACCTCGCTCCTCCCTTGCGTTCCTTGGCGGGCCGCGGATTACGCCCTCGGATGCGCACCTGGAAGACAGCTTTGCGGCCCGTGCCCTCACCTTCGGGTGAGCGCCGCGCACCCGCATGCCCCGCGGCACCCCTCCCCCTGATTGCGGGGGAGAGGCGAGTGGGGGCTCAGGGCTGTTTGAAAAAATGAGCGGCGTTGTCCCACAACAGCTTTTTCTTGGTTTCGCCGGACAGGCTCTGCCAGGCGATGATGTTGTCGACCGAATTCGGGAATTGACATTCCGAATGCGGATAGTCGGAGGCGTACATCAACACGCCGTCGCCCAAAAACTGGGTGACATAGTTGAACATGTCCTCGCCTTCGTGGTGCTCGATGCTGCAGAAGAAGCGCCCGCT
>JAJPIH010000159.1 GCA_021324875.1 Alphaproteobacteria bacterium | reverse complement strand
TTGTCTATTCCCGCCGCCGCGCGCATCTCCATTGGCCGGGAGCCGCCGACCGTGACCGGAGCCATTCGCATATCCAGCTCGCCGTTCGGCCCGATCGTTCCTTGAAGTTCATGGCCTGACTCGGCGGTATAGCGCGCGACACCGTTCTGGATGGTCAGTGGACCCGGCGTCCGGTCCGGACAAGGGGCCATTCTGCCGTTCATCGCCGTGTACATCGCATTGACTTTTGCCGACGAGACAAACTGATATGTGCCGTCAAATGCCGTTCCGGCGGGTGAAGCCGATGTTGTTTGCGCCTCGGCGTTGGCAAGCAAACTGATGAAGCCGATGACTGATAGGACTGCAATCTGTATTCTCATGGCGGTCTCTTCCTCGCCTTATCAGTGTGCTACTATTTTTGCGCGGTCGGCGTCGGTGCCGTCGGGGCTGGTGCCGTCGGGGTTGCTGCCGGCGTTCCGCCGCGCCGCTCGTACCGCCGTTCGAGGCGCCCTCCGCGCCGCTCTTTGACGCCGCTGCAGACCGAGATCATCCCGGAGCGCGTACTGGGTTGGCCATTGCGTTACTGCACGGCAACCGTGACGTCCGTGTTCCAGGTGATGTCAACCCTGTCGCCAACATTGACTTTATCGAGCACATCCGGATCGGCGACGCGTCGGCTGTATTTCCATCCGTTTGGACCAACGAAGGTGATCGAGGGCGTGTCTTTGTCGATGGCGGCGACGGCCGCGGTGATCGTTCTCTCGACGCCTGCCGTGCCCCCCGGTCGCGCCTCCTGCCCCATCGTGGCGGTCTTGCTCACCGTATCGACCGCGGTTTCGCCCGGCGGCTTCAGTCTCACCATGACAGTGTTGTTATACGTCACCGACACCTTGTCCCCGACCTTGAGTTCGTCGAAGCGCTTCACGGTTGGGGGCACGTCGACTGTTTGGAACGTGCCGTCGGCCGTCTTGACGTTCATGACGTACTTGTCATGATCGATGGTCTCCACGGTGCCGGTAAGAGTGACGGAGTGGGTGAGCTGCTTGACCTCCTGTGCCCGGCCGGGCAGCGAAAGAGCGAGGACCAAGCCGGAAGCGGCCAGGATTGCGTTTGCCGCCTTCATGAGGCTTTCTCCTATTGGACTGCGGGACAAGCGAAGCTCGCCGATGCGCATAAGGCTAGACGGCGGGGTTCGCCTCGGGCTATGCGGAAATAACCGATTTACGGGTTGATGAACCGCGCCGCTGGCGCCCGTTGCAGGGTGGTCAGCGGCGTCTCGCTGAAGGCTGCCCGGTAAGCCGCCTCGAAACGTCCGAACTCCGTGAAACCCAGGCCGCGGACAAGCGCCAAGAGGTTTGCCCGGTCGGGCTCGGCGTCACGCAATGCAATACGCGCCCGGCTCAGCCGGCGCGACAGGACATACCGGATCGGGCTCATGCCAAGGAATTGGGCGCAACAGGAGCGCAGCGTCCGCTCGCTCACCCCAATCAGCTCGCACAACTCGCTCATGCGCAGAGGCTTGCTGAGATAATCCGCCAACACCTCTTCGAGCATAATCAAGACGCGGGCGTGACGGCGTTTAACCGCGCTCGCCCGCATGCTGGCCCGTGTGACGCAGGCGACCAGCGCCTGGATCAAGCTTTGCTCGAGAGCACGCGCGACTTCGGTATGCGCCAGCAGTCTCGGTTTTGTCTCAGCAAGGCGACAGACTTGCGCATGCAGGCGCCGCAGGCGCGCTGCATCGCGCGCCGCGGGGTGCAGGATTTTCCCGTCCTGTGGCAAAGAAAATGGCTTTCCCGTGAGAGCCCGGCAATATTGTTCGAGGCGCAACCGGTCAATTGCGAGCACGTTCCACACGCCGGAGCCGGATGTCGACTGGTGCGATCGCTCGCCGCGGCCGTGGAGCACGATCTCGCCCGGCCGCAATTCGGTCCCACCCCATACCGGCAGTGGCCCGGAATGCGCCGGAAACGTCACGAAAGAGAGCCGCGGTGCGAGACGAACATAGGCAACCCGCGGAAAGTCTTCCTCGCACCGGAACACTTGCAAATCATGCAGTTCCGCCCAGCTCAGCCGCGCCTTGAACCGAGGGCTTAATGCAATGATGATTTCGATCTGTGCCTGGCGCAGGCTCGCCTCGTAGTGATCGGGCTCGAGGAACGTGCGCGTGCCGCTTCCCGGCATTCATCCCTCTGCAAAACCGAAAAACTACGATCCATGCCCAGCCTTTTTGGCATGCCCGGCATTTTTGGCACGCCAAGGATTTTTGGGCAAAACGAGCTTAGTTTGTCGGGTCGCGGCGGCTATGCGGATTTAACGAATTTCCACGCCGGCTCGATGATCTCGACCGATGTCATGTCTTCGGGCGGTCGACGCAGTGCCGCCGAAGGCGGTTCGCCGAACAATGACCGATAGGCGACCGCAAAGCGGCCCAATTCCCAGAAGCCAAAATCGGTGGCGATCTCGGTCACGGTCGCCCTCTCCGGGCCCGCGCTGCGCAATGCCCGACGCGCCAGGTGCATCCGCCGCAGCCACAGATAGCGCTTCGGGCTCATGCCGAAATATTCGCGGCAACAGTCGTGCAGCCTTGTATAGGAAGCGCCAACCGTCGCGCAGAGCTGCGGCATATAGAGGGGCTTGTCGGGGGTGGCCGTCAGGACCTCCTCCAGCCGCCGCATAACCCCCGAACGATGCCGATCGACATGGCGCACATGATCGGACTGGCCCTCGGTCGTGCACAAGATCATGGCTTCGACCAAAGCTTCCTCGATCGCTCGCGCGACTTCCGGCTTGGCGAGAATGTCGGGCGCGGTCTTCGCAAGATGGCCCGCCGCTTCGTGCAGCTTCCGCAATCTCGAGAGAGCGTCGGCGGGAGGCGTCAGGCTGCGGGCGAAACTCGCCGGCACCAATTCGCGCCCGATAATCGCCTTGCTCGCGGCGGCAAGATCCTCGGGCATCAAGGATACGGAGCCCCATCGACAGGACGCCGTAGACCGGAGGTACCATTCCCAATCGAGCCCGGTTCTGGAAATTTGGCCGTCCCGTATTTCGACGCCGTTGATCAGCATCGACGGCTCGCCCGGGTCGGTCACGAAAACGACCCCAGCCCGCACCCCACTGGGGGTTACTCTCATGATCCGAGCCAGGCTCTCGTCGGACCGGTACATGAACAATCGGTGCAGATCGATTTGCGTCGACTCCGCGTGAAATTCACCACGCTTTGTAATGGTTCCCTCGATTTGCAAATTTCGGATCCCCGAAAAATACATATCCGGCTCAACAAATCTGCGGACGGCGCTCGAAGGCATTTCGACCCTTTCGGATAAAGCAGGTTTGAACGCGCGGAGATTCGATGGTTACAGGAGAATTAATTCAGGTCGATTTGTCAATCGAAAATGTAAGGTGATCGTAAGACGTTGCACAGCAGCGATTGCCGCCGCCGACAGCATCGTTCAAAAAAAGCCGCCGCTGGAGCCCCTTGTGGCGAGCCTACATCGCCTCGGTCCGGAGCCGCTGCGGGCGGCTTATTGCCCCAAAACATCAAAAATGCATAGGCAGCGCCGTCCACCGATGATCTTTTTTAAAACGGCTTCGCGGTTGATCGCGTAGCCCGCTTATGGCGCGTCCGGCATCATGAATGCCATCGTCGACCAGGACGGCATCGCGTTCGGGGACGGCATCATGTTCGGGAAGGATCTCGGGCGAAAAACGGCGAAAGTTTCGGCGGCGACGGAGCGGCTCGACCCGGACCCGAGCTGGACGCGCGTTGCTGTCGTGCGACGAGCGAACCGCCAATCGCTATAGGATGGCCAAGCATGGCAGATGAATTCCGTTTATCCGCGGACGACCGTAAGCGCGACGACGCGCCAAGGGTGGCCATGATCGAGCGCGGCGTTCTGCTGTTGCTTGTTGTCGGGCTGTTAATCGGCGTCCTCGCGATCGTGAAGCCGTTCACGCCCGCAATCCTGTTTGGCGCGACCCTCGCGATCGCGGCCTGGCCGCTGCGTCAAGCCTTGGTCGGTCGTGGGCTCCGCCGCGGGCCGGCGGCGACGCTATTGCTGTTGTTCTCGCTGGTACTGGTGGTTGTCCCAATGCTCGTCTTGGCGCCGCACCTCGCCGATCAAATGTTCCGGGGAACAGAGCGTCTGCAGGCGTATTTTGCGGCGACGCCGCAGCGGCCGACCTGGATCACCGACCTGCCGCTTGTCGGCAAACGGGCGGGCGCGGCTTGGGACCATGTCGCCGCGGTCAAGGGCAACCTGCGCGCGCTGCTGGAGCCCTATACAGCCGATCTGGAGCAGGTGCTTATCGGAGTGGCGCGGGCTCTCGCCGACAGCCTGGTCCAAGTGCTGCTTTCGCTGATCGTCGCGACGATGTTCTGGACCAGCGGTGAGGCCCTGGTGGCGATGCTGCACGACGCGCTCCGGCGCCTCGGCGGTCCGCTGGCGGAACGAGCTCTCGACGTCGCGGCGGGGGCGATACGCGGTGTTGCCTACGGCGTGGTCGGCACCGCTGCTATCCAGGCTGGCTTCCTCACCCTCGGTCTGGCAGTGGCCGGCGTTCCGGGCGCGGTGATGCTCGGCTTCGTAGGCTTGCTGCTGGCGATCAGCCAAATCGGCGGCCCACTGCTTGTTGTGATCTGGGGCGGAGCGGCCTGGTGGCTGCTCGCGCAGGACCAACTAGGCTGGGGCGTCTTTATGATTGCCTGGGGGCTGCTCGTCAGCATAGCCGATAATTTCATCAAGCCCTGGCTTATCGGGTTCGGCATCGAGATGCCGATGTCGTTGACCATCCTGGGCGTTTTCGGCGGCTTTATCGCCTTCGGCTTCTTGGGCCTGTTTATCGGGCCGACCCTGATCGCGATCGTGTTCACCCTTTTTCAGGCGTGGCGAGCCGCGGTCTCGGATAATGCCGCCGCAGAGGTGATTAAGCCCGCGGCATAGCCAGACGCGAGGCGAAAGCCTCGTCGGTCAAGGGATATGCGGTTCGCGCAGGCTGGCCGAAAACGGCGGCGATCGAGGCCGTCAGCATCGCTCTCACTGGATTGGGGGCGGCAACAAGTAAAGCGTCAGGGCAAAGATCATATACACCATCAACGCCAGCACGCCGACGAACCATGCCGATCGCCCGCCGCTGGTCACGAGCGTCGCGGTGAGGGTGGCGACGAGCACCATCACCACCGCGCCCGGCCAGAAGCGCAGGTCAATCGGCGCCGGGCTGATCAGGTAACTCAGGAGTACCAGTACGGGCGCCACGAATAGTGCAATCTGCGAAGCGCTCCCGAGAGCAATGCCCACGCTCAGGTCGAGCCGGTTCTTGCGCGCGCCGGAAAACGCCGACGCCATTTCAGCAGCATCGCCGACCAGCGCCACAACGATGAAACCGACAAAGGCGGGAGTCATCCCGAAGGCTTGCGCCGCCTTATGCACGGATCCGACGAAGATTTCGCTGACCAGCGCCACCAGCACCGTCACCCCAACCAGCGTGGCCAAGGCCACTCCGATCGGCCAAGGCGCTTCTCCCGCCTCGGTGTGCTCGGCGCCGGAGAAGATTTCCCGATGGGTTCCGAGCGTGAACAGCAACCCCAATCCGTAGCCGATGATAAGCAGCACGGCCAGGCCGAGGCTGAGCTTTTGCGTGATGCCGGCACCCGGTACCGAATCCGCCTCGGCTACCGCCGAAGGCACCAGCAAGGCGATCGTGGCCAGGAACAGCAGGCCTGACTGCAGACGCGCGCCGGCCCGGTTGAATTCCTGCACGTGGTGTTTCAGTCCTCCGAGCAGAAAAGACGCCCCCAGCATAAACAATGTGTTGGTAACGATCGCGCCGACGATCGAGGCTTTGACCAGCGTGTACTCGCCGGCGTGCAATGCCGCCAGCGCAATGACCAGCTCCGTCAGATTTCCCAATGTGGCATTGAGCAGCCCGCCGGCCGCATCGCCGGTTTTGGCGGCAACGGCTTCGGTGGCGTGGCTGAGCAACGCCGCCAGCGGGACGATGGCCAGCACGGACAAGACAAATAGCGTTGTTTGCGCATCGGGCTTGAGCTTCGCGGCGGCAAACACCACAGGCACAAACGTCAACAGCCACAGTATCGGGTTGCGACGGATTTCTTTAAGCAACGGGTTCATCGGGGACGATCTGGGCAGTCATTCTCGTGGCTGTTCATTCTTTGGGCTCCTGCCGCGTTGTGCCGGTTGTGGCGCCGGAGCTCGCGGCGCGGCCTGTTTCGCTCCGGTAGAGGCGCGCCGTCACCCGGAGCGCCTCGACGCACAGCGCCACAACCAGGCCGGTCAGCACGATCCCAGCAAAGCCGATAACCACCGCGAGCAGCCGCGACACGACATGTCGGGGCGACAGATCGCCGTAACCGATGGTCAGACCGGTCACAAAGGTGAAATAAAACGCCTCATCGATGTGCCACCCCTCGATTTGCCCGATCAGGAGTCCGGGGCCGATCATCGCCATAAGAACCCAGGAGAGGATCGGCCACACCACCCGAACAAGCCGAAAGAGCTCTCTGAAGAAGAGGCGCCTGATCTGCCTTGAACGCATTCGTCCTCGACCTCGGAGCCGATTTCGCATTTGAGGGACAGCGCCAGGGCGCCCGCCTCTGACCGGTCTGGCGCTCGCTTATTCCGCTCTCCGAAAATCCGCGCCCGCCAGAAGACCATCGGCGGACCCCGCCGCCTATGCATTTTCGACAAATTTGTCGCGCGAGAACGCGGCTCAGCCGCGAATGCAGGCACCTTCCAGGCATCGTTGACCCTGGTTGCCGCCCCCGAAGCGGCTTTACGCAGCGCAACCGCGTGTTTGCCGCAACCCATGCAACAGCAGATAAAGGGCTGAGCCGAGCCCGGCGGCGATTAGCCACTCCGTAAAATCCGTTATTTCTGCATAGGCCCCGGCGAACCCCGCTGTTTAGGCTTTCAGTGCGAGCACGAGCGCAGGCAGCGATCTAACGAATTTCGGCCTCCTCGCCGGCTCTGGCTGACCTTCGCAAAAATGGTTCCAAAGGAGGACCAAGGCGTGACACCCGAATTCGCCTTTAAACCGTTCACGAGCATTAGACTATTTATGATCGTTTTGGTCACGGCCGTTGGCATGTCCATCTCGACGAACGCAGAAACTGTCAAGGCGACGGATCAGGCATCAACCGACGGCTCGTTCATTATTGCCCAAACCAGCGGGATGGAGCGGCGCGGCGAGCGCCGGGACACCCGGCAGAACTGCCGTCAGGCGAATGGCGCCGTCGGCGCGGACAAGCGCCACTGCAAGCAGACGGGACGCCAGAATTAGCTCCGGCACCGCCGCGCGCGGCGCATCAGCCGTCATCAGGGTCAGGGTGTGGCGCGCTTTGGCCACCCGCGCGGCGTCCGACGCCCTCGCCGCCGGCCCACGCGGCGTAAAGCGGTCAAGCCTGACTTCACAATGAGCATTCCGACGTGGTCGCCGTCATTTAGAGCGGTTTTCGATCAGATTGCTGCATCTGCTGCTCGTTGCGACGGGATCTCGCGGACCAGATCAAGACCGTCATCGGCCGCTGGGCGCCGCAGCGAATCTTGATCGAACCGAGCGGCGTCGCGGATCTGACGGCATTGCTGCACGCCGTCGAACAGTCCGACATCCAACCGCTGGTCCGGGCTCGGCGGGTTTTTGTGGTGATCGACGCCGGGGCGTTTCTGCGCGACTACGCTCGCATGCCCGAATATTTCGAGGCCCAGGCGGCGCTGACCCCGGTCTTGATTTTCAACAAGACCGATCTTGTGACCCCGGCGACATTGGCGATGATCGAGAACACGCTGCGCACATTGAACCCGCGCGCTGTGGTTGTGCCGACGGTACACGGTCTCGCCGAGCCCGGAGTTCTTGAAAGTCAGTGCAGCCGAGCGCGAACGTCACCGGCAAGTCGTGGCGACAGTGCGGCGGCGCCTCGATGACGCCGGGATCCCCCATCTCGACAATCCGAGCCACATCGTCCCGATCATTGTCGGCGACCCCGCCCTGTGTCGGTGGATTAGCGACGTCTTGCTCGACGATTACGCGATTTACGTCCAGCCGATCAACTACCCGACCGTACCGCGCGGTAC
>JAJPIH010000029.1 GCA_021324875.1 Alphaproteobacteria bacterium | reverse complement strand
GGTGACCGCCGAGAGCGCCGATGGTGTCGTGATGGCGATCGAACACCGCGAGCTGGCGATCGCGGCGGTGCAGTTTCATCCCGAATCGGTCATGACCGCCGCCGCCGCGATCGGCATGCCGATCATTGCCAACGTGCTGTCCTGTCTGGCGCGAAAATGCTAGCCGCCCGCTACCGCTCCGGCGGCAGCGAGTTGGCTGGCGGCAGGTCGTTGGTCAGCAGACACCCTCACCGCGCCGATGTGATTTGCCGACATCGCGCCCCGGGTGGCTCAGCCTTTCCACGCTTTGGCAACCGCGAAATAATTCGGCTTGGCCGCCTGCTGTTCGACCGGATAGGAGCCCTCGACCGGATAAGGGACCCCTTGCTGGTTCCATTGCGGGTATTTTGTTGACTGCACGAAAACACCGCCCGGGCTGTTTGGCCAGGGCCATTCCGAGGTCAGTCCGAACCGGGAAACGCCAAAGCCGCGTTCGGCGCCCGCTTCCCACGGCCGCTCCTCGTTCAAGAACACGCATGCCCCAGCATCATCCCGTTCGAGCCCCCCGGCACCGACGCGGCGAGTTGCCGGGTCATCCACGCCGCCTGGTTCTGCTCGTTGCCGGTTTGCTGGATACTGGAACCGAGTTCGGTGAACATCACCGGCGGGATCGGAATATTGTGGCTTTGCCAGTATTGAGGCAAGCGGGTCGATAAATAGCTGGCAACATCCGGTCCGTCATTTTGCGGATTGGTCGAAAAAACAAACCGCGCATTCCAGAAATCGCGCGGGCTGTAGCTGCCGATATTGGGCTTGGCGAGCAGCCTGTCCCAGACGTCTTTGACATAGCCGGCGCCTTCGATGCCGTCTTTCACGCCGAACGAGCAGTCGACCATGATTGGCATTCGCGCCGAATCGGAAAGGCCGATGTTGTCTTCCTCTGCAACAAGCCACGTGATCGCGGTGACGACATGCTCGGGGTTGCGATCGTACCACAGCTCGTACTCGTTAAAGATTTTCCACATTCCGGCGCCGGGTGCCGGTGTCGCACCCTGACTGTAAATTTCCTTAAACACTTTTTGGATATTTTGGCGTGCCGCCTGCGGCGTTTGCCACGGTTCCTTGTTGGGAACGTCAGCGAGGCACAGGTAAGTATAGTTGCTGATTGGAACTGTTGCCTTCATCCCGAGATTGGTACATTGCTTAAGGAAAACGAGATGGTCGCGAAGATGTATCTCCGGTACCGGGGCCGACCAGTCATAGCAATGGACAAAATTGGCGCCCAATTTTTCATGAAAGCGGCGCAAATCACCGCGGGCGTAGGTGCCGGTATAACCCCGATCACCCCACAGCAATTCGAAATCTCCATTATAAAAGTCTGAATCAAAATATTGTGCCTTCTTTTCTTTGGTGTAATTGCTGGGACCCGGCATATAGGCGATCCCGCGAATATTATTGACCCCAAAATTTATGCAACGATCGAGCGCGGACATTGCAGGCATGGCTCAAGCCCCTGAATTTAATGGTGCATCATTGAGGCGGCACGATGCGTATTGGGTCCGCCAAAAATATAGTTAACAGGTTCGCCCGGCGGGGTCACTTGAATTATCGTCTGACGCCCGTTTAAACCGAGGCAATCCCCGAAACGCCGCTGCCGCGCACGCCAAAGCTCCGGTGGTAACCGCAATACCTCGCCCGGTCCCCCCGCTTGCGACCCGCGGGTTTGCTTTTCGCCCCGAGAACAGCCGGTCGCCGTCAGAACAGCCGATCGAGGATTTCGCGGTGAATCGCGACCGGAAAACGGGAGCGCAGCGAATTGGTGAACTCCAGCGCCAGATCGGCGCGGATGTCGGCGGCGACCTGGTGCGACAACACTGCTGTGTCCTTGGCGGTCGGCTTTGGCGTCTCGATCTTGGTCAATTGCGCGACATAGGAGCCGGTCGCGTCCGAGGCGGTGACAACCGCGCCCGGCTTGGCGGAAAACAGCTTTTCGACCAGCACCCCGGGCACGCTGCCGGCGCTGTTCGCCTGGCGCCCAAAGGGCGGCGAGGTCGTGGCTTGCAACCCCTGCGCGGCGGCGACCGCGGCCAGCTGCATCCCCGGCTTGACCGAGGCGGCCAGGCTGGCGGCTTCTTGCGCCACCTTGGCGGTGCGCTGTTGCGCCTGCCAGCCGGCGACCGCCCGGTCCTTGACCTCGGCCAACGCTCGCACCGAGGGCGGGACAATTTTGTCCACCTGGACGACAAAGATGGCGCCGTCATTGGTCTGGGTGACCCGGCTCGTGCGCCCCTCCTCGGTCGCGAAGACCAGCTTCAAGACGTCCTTGGCCGAAACCGGCAAAGCGACCTGTTTGCCGTCGCGGCCGAGCCCTTTGTCGTCGACGCCGGCGACAACCGTGGTTTTAAGGCCGTATTTCGCGGCCGCTTCGGCCAGCGTCGCACCACCGGCGATCGCGTCATCGACATGGTTCGAGATCGCGTAGAGCCGATCGACGGCCGCGCCGCGGGCGAGATCGGCGGCCAATTTGCCTTTGACTTCGGCAAAGCTCTGCGTCGTCGGCGGCAGGATCTTGACAACGCGCACGATGTGCCAGCCGAGCGGCGATTTGAGCGGTTGGCTCGGCTTGTTGAGCGGCAGGCTAAACGCGGCCGCGGCAATCGCGGCGGGTAGATCCTCGCGTCGGACAAGGCCGAGATCGATCGATTGCGGGTCTTGCCCGACCACGTTCTTGGCCACCTGCGCCCAATCCTGGCCCTGGGCCAGCGCCGCCTCGACCGCGTTCGCCTTGGCCTCGCTCGGCGCCAGGATCTGCTGCACGTCGCGCCGTTCGGGCAGCACGAACTCGTCCTGCCGCTGGTCATAGGCGCTTTTGAGCTTGGCCTCGGGGATCGTGATTTTCGGCGCGAGATCGGCCGGACTCAGGCTTGCCAGCGTGAAGCCGCGATATTCCGGGGCGCGGAACTGATCCTGATGCGTGTCGTAGTATTTGGTCAACTCGGCCGGGGTCGGCTGTCCGACATCGCCGGCTGAGGCGGCCGGCAAGGCCACGATGTCGGCGACGCGCTGTTCATTGCGGTATTGGTAGAGCCGGTCGACGATCGCCGGCGGCGCTGCAACCCCGGCGGTAAGGCTCGCCAGCAGATCGTTGCGCGCGATCTCGTGACGCAGCCGATCGACATATTGCGGTTCGCTCATATGGTTGGCGGCCAGCAGCGCGGCGAATGCGTTGCGGTCAAAGCCGCCCCCGGCGCCGCGAAAGGTCGGGTCTTCGACGATCGCGTCGCGCACCACCGCATCGGAGACGTCGAGCCCGAGGCGCTGGGCTTCGTGGTCGATCAGGCTGGCGTCGATCAGTTGGTCCAAAACCTGCCGCACCACACCCATTTGCTTGGCCTGGTGCAGATCGACCTGGGTCCCGAGCGCCTGGCTGAGCCGGTCGAGCGCCGGCTCGAGCGCCGTCTGCAATTGGTCGGCGTCGATGGCCTCGCGGCCAACCGTCGCAACCGTGGTGTCGGTCGGACGGTTGCGGAAAATGTCGCCGATCCCCCAGATGCCAAAGGTCAGGATCAGAATTCCGAACAGAGCCTTGACAACCCAGGACCCGGCCTTGGAACGGATCGCTTGCAGCATGGCCATGGCGATGAGCGCCCGTTTGCCACGGCAACGGAGCGATTGACCGCCTCCGCTGCCGGATGTGATCGTAATGGCGGGAATGATAGGGGCGCCGCGGCGGAGCGGCAACTCGCCTCGGCGTCCCCGGGCGGAGCGGCTGAACATGACCGAGCGCAAAAAACTCGTCGCCGGGAACTGGAAAATGAACGGCCTGCGCGCCGACGGGCTGGCGCTTGCCGGCGAGCTCGGGCGACGGATGGGTTCGGCCGATGCGAGCGACAAGCCGCGCTGCGCGATGCTGGTCTGCCCGCCCGCGACATTGCTGGCCAGTGTGGCGGCAATGCTCGCCGGCAGCGGCATCGCCCTCGGCGGTCAGGATTGTCATCCGGCGCCAAAAGGCGCCTTTACCGGCGATCTGAGCGCCGAAATGCTGGCCGACGCCGGCTGCAGCCATGTGATTTTGGGCCATTCCGAGCGCCGCCACGGCCACGGCGAGAGCGATGCGCTGGTCCGCGAAAAGGTCGCCGCCGCACGCCGCGCCGGGCTGGTGCCGGTGGTCTGCGTCGGCGAGACCCTGGAGCAACGGCAGGCGGGAGCGGCATGGGCGACGGTCGACGCCCAGCTCGCGGCCTCGCTTCCCGAGCGGGCGGCCGAGGCGGGCGAGCTGATCGTCGCCTACGAGCCGGTCTGGGCGATCGGTAGCGGGCTTGCCGCGAGCCTCGAGGACATTGCCGAAATGCATGCGGCGTTGCGCGCGCGGCTCGGCGCCGCGGTGCGGATCCTTTATGGCGGTTCGGTCAATCCGGGCAACGCCGCGGCGATCCTCGCCCTTGCCGATGTCGACGGGGCGCTGGTCGGCGGCGCCAGCCTCGACGCACAGGCGTTCTGGTCGATCGCGCGCAGCTGCCCCTGACCCCGGCCGGACCCGACGCTGTCCGAACCGCCGCGGCCCGCACATCGGCGCGACGGGTGGTCGCGGCCCGATATCGACCGCGCGGAGGATGGTCAGCGGGCCGGTGAGCGGCTACATATCGCCCATGATCCTGATCCTGCTCGTCATCCATATCCTGGTCGCCTTCGCGCTGGTCGGCGTCGTGCTGTTGCAAAAAAGCGAGGGCGGCGCGCTCGGCATCGGCGGCGGCGGCATGTCGGGCTTTATGACCGGCCGCACCACCGCCAACCTGCTGACCCGGGCGACGGCGATCCTCGCGGCGACTTTTTTTGTGACGAGCGTGCTGCTGGTGGTAATGCACAACCGCGCCCGCGCCCCGGTGTCGATCATCGACCAGGGCGTGCCGACGGCACCGGCGCAGCCTTCGGTGCCGCTGGCGCCGACCGGCCCGGTCGGTCCCGCCGCCCCCGCCGCTCCGGCCAAACCCGCCACCCCGGCGGCGCCGGCGCCGAGCGCGCCGCTCGCGCATTAGTTGATTCGGGGCGGCTCCGAGCGAATGTGAGGGGCCGGCGTTCCGTCCTTTCGCGCAAACCTCGGCTGCGCAGCGTCTCTGCTTTTACCCATGCATCGGCGACGGCTGATGGTGTATGAAGGGGGCCCATGACGCGGTTTATCTTTATTACCGGCGGCGTGGTTTCTTCGCTCGGCAAAGGGCTGTCGGCGGCGGCGCTCGGCGCGCTGTTGCAGGCGCGCGGGTTCAGCGTGCGGCTGCGCAAGCTCGACCCCTACCTCAATGTCGATCCGGGCACGATGAGCCCCTATCAGCATGGCGAGGTCTACGTCACCGATGACGGCGCCGAGACCGATCTCGATCTCGGCCATTACGAGCGCTATGTCGGGGTGCCGTCGCGCCGCAGCGACTCGGTCACCACCGGGCGGGTTTATTCGACCGTGATCAGCCGCGAGCGGCGCGGCGAGTATCTGGGCGCCACGGTCCAGGTGATCCCGCACGTCACCGATGCGATCAAGGAATTCATCCAGGCCGATCTCGACGGCGAGGATTTCGTGCTGTGCGAGATCGGCGGCACCGTCGGCGACATCGAAAGCCTGCCGTTTCTCGAAGCGATCCGCCAGCTCGGCTACGAGCTCGGGCGCGAGCGGGTGCTCTATGTGCACCTGACGCTGGTGCCCTACATCCCGTCGGCGGGCGAGTTGAAAACCAAGCCGACCCAGCATTCGACCAAGGAATTGCTGGCGCTCGGCATCCAGCCCGACATCCTGCTCTGCCGCTGCGACCGGCCGATCCCGCCCGCCGCGCGGCGCAAAATCGCGCTGTT
>JAJPIH010000475.1 GCA_021324875.1 Alphaproteobacteria bacterium | reverse complement strand
GCGGAGCCCGAACGGCGGGCGCCCGCCCGCAGCGTCCGGGACAGCCCCGCCGACGACCGCTGCGCCAGGGACCCGGCGCTCCGGGCGGCGATGTCGCCGCGCGGCCTGACCGCCCTGATCGCGATGCGCGGCGGCGCGACCGGGGCGAGCCTCGTCGCGAACCCGGCCGGGGCCGGGACGCGCGGCGGGGCCGCGACCAGGCGCCGCGGCGCGTCGAGCAGAAGCTTTATGCGCTGGAGGCCACGGTCGACCGCGGCTTTGAGGACGTGCCCGACGACGGCGAGGAAGGCGGCAGCCGGCGGATCCATTGGACGATCATCAAGCGCACGGTGGCCGACCAGAAAAGCGGCAAGGCAATGTCGGCCGTCTATGTGCTGCAGCGCGACGGTGCGGAAACCGAGTTTCCCAATCTCGGTGCTGCCCGCGCCGCCGCCAACAAGACGATCGTCCACCCGGAAAAGCTGACGATGTCCAAGGCCGAGCACGCCGCGGCGCGGAGCAACAGCAAGTAACCAGCTGCGGTCGGACAAGCTTGGCGATGCGCCGCCGGGCGGCCGCCGCCTGCGCGCGCACCAAGCTGAGCCAAGACGCTGGCCGCTTGCCGACCCGGGACAAGGGTCAAAAAGGGATCGCAGCGGCGATGCCAGGCGGCCCAACCGGGTCGGCGATCAGCGTGTCGTGCCGCGCGGCGACCCGCACTTGCGATCCGTCCACATCCGGGCCGCCGCGGATTTGACCCTACCCTTATTCGCCGGCACCACCGTTATAGGGCGAGATTACCGTGCCGGTGCGGTATTGGGCGGGTTCGAGGATCACCTCGGTCTTGGTATCACGGGACTGATCGAGATTATTGTTCTTGATATTCTGCCATTGTACCTCGAGCACGCGAGGCTTTGACCATTCTCCGTCTTTGCCGAAGGTGATGTCGCCGACAATCGTCTTGAAGGGATGGGCGCGGATATAGTCGGCGACCTGGCCTTGATCGAGGCTTTTGGCGCCTTCGATCGCCTCGCCCAGCACCTGCAGATTGGCGTAGGCGAAGGGTGGGAGGTACCAGCCGAGTGGATCGACGCCGGCGCTCTGGGCCTTGGCCTGGTACTGTTTCAGAAAGTCGAGGATGCCCGGGAATTGCATGGTTGGCGCCGGGATCCACCAATCGTAGTCGATAACGCCGTTAAGCTTGGGGCCGAACTGCAGCTTGAACGGGGTGTATTGCAGACCGACCATGCCGCCGCCAAAAAATCGCGTCTTGAGCCCGGACTCGGTTGCGGCGCGCAGCATGCCGGCCGAACCGGGCGGATAGGAGGCGACAAACACCATGTCGGGGTTGGTTGCCTGGATCGCGTGCACAATCGGTGTGAAATCGGGTGTGCCGGGCGGATAGGTCTTGTCGTAAACGATTGTGATGCCGTCTTCTTTGGCGATATCGCGAATGCCTTCGGAGGCATTTTTGGGGAATTCCGAATCTTCGGCGAGCAGCGCCAGTGTCTTGGGCCGGGGCGTCGCGGCCATCGCCACCTTGAAGAAGGGCGCCGAGAATGAGTGTTTCGGGTCCGGCCCGGCCGGCAGCATCGAGAAGTACCGGGGATAGTGGAACTCGCTATTGACCGCCAGCCCGAACAGCCCAAGGAACAGGCGGTTATGCGAGATCGCCACCGGCATCGCCGGTGCGATCAGGTTGGTGCCATAGCCCGAGACGATAAAATCGACCTTATCGACATCGAGCAGCTTGGTATAGATGCCCGGCACCGTCGCCGGATTGCTTTGGTCGTCGTAAAACACAAGCTTGACCGGACGGCCCAGGAGCCCGCCCTTGGCGTTGACGTCGTCCTGCCAGATCTGCATCGCCAGCAGCGCCGACTTGCCGGCCGCGGCAAGTCCGCCGGTGAGCCCCATGCCAAAGCCGATCGTGATTGGTTCCGCCGCCGGAGCGGGCCGCGGCGCTCCAATCGCCGCCGCGATGATCGCGGCCGCGACGAACCGCGATAGCTTTGTGGCCGGGCTCATATTCTCCTCCATCCTCCCCAGAAATTATTGCAATCACCGTTATCCGCGTCCGGGCGCGGAAGTCCAGTGCGCAGAGGGTGTGCATCGTCGGGATGTCGCGCTAGGGCCTGCGCTCAACCGGCTCGCGTTTCGGGCGTTTCATCGACCGAGGCAGGCGTCGTAAGGCGGGCATCGGATTCCTGAAGATCAACGCGCTCAACCGCCCGAGCGGGCGCAGTAATCGACGCCGTCCGTGGCCTGAGACCGGCAGACTTCGCCGCGAGCTTCGAGATAATGCAAATGCGCGAGCGCCTCGCCCAGCGCGAAGGCGGTCTGATGGGCGTCGAGCGGACGGCGAAACAGCACCGGCAGCAGTTCGACCGCATTTTTCGGGCGCTCGCTGAGGGCACCGAGCAGCGCCTCGCAGCGCGCGGCGTGGTGCGAGGCCAGTTCGTCGATGCGGGTGTGAAGACCAAAAAACGGCAGATTGTGCGACGGCAGTACCAGCGTTTCGGCGGGCAGGGCGGCCCGCAGCCGGGCGAGCGAGACCAAATATTGCTGTAACGGATTGCCGGCCGGTTCGTGCGCCTGGACACTGATATTGGGCGAGATCTTCGGCAATACCTGGTCGCCGGCGATCAACACCCCCAGTTCCGCGCAATAAAGGCAGGCATGCTCCGGCGCATGGCCTTCGCCGATAATGACATGCCAGCGCCTGCCGCCGATCGCGATGTCCATGCCGTCAGCGAGACGGGCAAAGGTCGGCGGCACCGTCGGCACGCCGCGGCGATAGCTTTTTTCGCGGCCGCCGAACACGTCGCTGGCCGCGGCGTCGAGCCCGGCACGGCGGGCGAAGGCGCATCGCGCCTGCGCAAGGTCATCGCTGCCGCGGCTCATGACCCGCGCGAAAAGCCATTCCTTCTCGGTCATCGACAAGGGCGCCTGCCACCGCTCGCACAACCATCCGGCAAGCCCGACATGGTCGGGATGATAGTGGGTGACGACGACCCGGTTCGCCGGCCGGCCGCCAAGATGCTCGGCAAAGATCCGCTCCCAGGCCGCGCGCGTCTGCGGCAGCGCATAACCCGCATCGACCACCGTCCAGCCGGGTCCGTCTTCGATCAGCCACAGATTGATGTGGTCGAGCGCGAAGGGCAGCGGCATGCGCAGCCACCAGACGCCCGGCGTGACCCCCTGCACCTCGCCGGGTCGCGGCGCCGTCGTCAGAGGAAAGCGCAACGCCCCGTTACTTCCGTCCATGATGTTCTCTTTCGCCTTGCCGAATTGACCGCCACGGTATGCCGGTGCATGAGTTGCTGGGCAAGCAGGATAGCTGCCGCTCGGATCTGCTCTGCTCGCCCGGAGTACCTCGATCGCTACGCAGGGAACCAAAGCGATATGCGCGACTTCAACATTCCCGGCCGCTCGGCGGCGATGGCGGCCAACGGCATGGCGGCCACTTCCCACCCCATGGCGACATTGGCCGCCCTCGATGTGTTGCGCGCCGGCGGTAATGCGGCGGACGCGGCGATCGCGGCGGTGGCGATGCAGTGCGTCGTCGAACCGCAAAGCACCGGGGTGGGCGGCGATTGCTTTGTGCTCTATTCGCGCGGCGGCGGCGTGCCGGTGGCGCTCAACGGCTCGGGCCGAGCTCCGTACAAGGCCACCGCCGAATGGTACGCGGCGCGCGGCATCCGCGACATCGAGGTGCAGACCCCGCACGCCGTGACCGTGCCGGGTGCGGTCGACGCTTGGTGCGTCTTCAACCGCGCCTACGGCACCCGGCCGCTCGCGGAATTGCTGGAACCGGCGGCGCGGGCCGCCGAGGAGGGGTATGTCGTGACCCCGCGCGTCGCCTATGACTGGCAGCGCAACCAGGCGAAGTTGCGCGATCCGGTGACCGCGGCACTGTTTCTGCCGGGCGGCAAGCCGCCCGCCGCCGGCGACCGGATGCGCAACCCGGCGCTAGCCGCCACCCTGCGCCGCATCGGCCGCGAAGGGCGCGCCGGGTTTTACGAAGGCCCGGTGCGGCGGGACATTCTGAACCGCCTCAAATCACTGGGCGGCTTGCATGAAGCCGAAGATTTTGCCGCCCAACATGCGGAATGGGTCGAGCCGATCCACGCCCCCTACCGGGGCTGCGAGGTCTATGAATGTCCACCCAATGGGCAGGGCTTGGCGGCGTTGATGATCTTGCGTCAACTCGAAGGCTTTGCCCTCGGCGATGACAGTTTGACCGAAGCCGACCGGCTGCATCTTCTCGCCGAGGCGACCAAATCGGCCTATCGCGTGCGCGACGAGGCGATCGCCGATCCGGCCCAGACCGATGTCGATGTCGAGAATTATCTGTCCAATGGCTGGGCCGAACGCGCCCGCGGGCTCATTCGCCTCGACCGGGTGTTGCCCGGCAACGAATGGCATGGCGGCACGTTGCACGCGGATACGGTCTATCTCTGCACCGTCGATCGCGACGGCAATGCGTGTTCGTTCATCAATTCGCTATTTTCGTCGTTCGGCAGCGGTATCGTTGCGCCGGAAAGCGGCGTGCTGTTGCAAAACCGCGGCAGCGCGTTCCGCACCATCCCCGGGCATCCGAACGCGATCGCCCCTGGCAAGCGGCCCTTTCACACGATCATCCCGGCGATGCTGGTCAAAGACGGGCAAGCGGTGATGCCCTTCGGCATCATGGGCGGCCAGTACCAGGCGGTCGGCCATGCTCATTTCGTGCACCGCATGCTCGATCGCGGCCTCGACCCGCAGCAAGCTGCCGAAGCCCCGCGCATCTTCGCGTTTCGCGGCAAATTGCAGGTCGAGCGCGCCCTGCCGGAGGTGCTTGTCGTGGATCTTGCACGCCGCGGTCACGACATTGACCGCCGCGTTGTGCCGATCGGCGGCTGCCAAGCGATCTGGATCGATCGTCGGCGCGGGGTGTTGATGGGCGGCTCCGATCCGCGCAAGGACGGGCTCGCTCTCGGCTATTGACCGCGGCGGTGCTTTCGTCCGGCGCGGCGGCCCGAGACGTCCCCGTGCCCGTCGGCGGCGGCGTTTGCGGGAGCGTCGATATCGTTTTTGCGCGCCGCGACGGCGCGACCCGGCTGACCCATCTCCATCAGCGACCGCCGCTGCGCGTGCTGTTTCCGCTGCCGGAAGCGGGCGATCTGGTGCAAGCCGCGATTGCGACGACCTCGGGTGGCCTGGTGGCCGGCGATCGTCTCGCGATCACCGTCGCGGTCGGCGACGGCGCCGCCGCCCATGTCACCGCCGCCGCTGCGGAAAAGGTCTACCGCTCGCTCGGGACGACGACGGCGATCGAGCAAAGGCTGATTGTCGGCTCGGCCGCGACCCTCGAATTCTTGTTGCCGGATACGATCCTGTTTGATCAGGCGCGGCTGCGCCGCAATACGGTGGTCGAGCTCGCGGCGAATGCCTCTTTTTTAGGCGGTGAGATCGTGATGTTCGGCCGCCATGCCCGCGGCGAGAAATTTACCGACGGATTCCTGCACGAGGATTGGCAGGTATGGCGCGATGGGCGGCTCGTCTGGGGCGACGCGCTTCATCTCGATGGTGATGTCGCCTCGCTGATCGCCGAGCCGGCGGCGCTTGCCGGGGCGGTCGCTGTTGCAACCTTGATCCTGGCGCCCGGCCCGGCCGATCCGCGGCGTTTTCTTGATGCCGCGCGCGCGGTTCAGGCGCAATGCTCCGGCGCGGTCGTTCGCGCCGGCGCCACTCGGGTCGGCGGATTGCTGGTCGCGCGCTGGCTCGGCTATGACGATCTGGCGTTGCGCCGCGCTTATGCCGATCTTGCTTGCCATTTGCGCGCCGCGGCGCTGGGATTGCCGTCGCGGCTGTCGCGCCTTTGGCACATCTGATGCTTCAGCCTTCGCGATGAACTTGACCCCGCGGGAAAAAGACAAGTTGCTGGTCTCGGTGGCGGCGGTGGTCGCCGAACGCCGGCTGCGGCGCGGCGTCAAGCTCAACTATCCCGAGGCGGTGGCGCTGATCACCGATTTCGTGCTCGAAGGGGCGCGCGACGGCAAGACTGTGGACGAATTGATGCGCGATGGCGCGATGGTCCTTACGCGCGCCCAGGTCATGGAAGGGGTGGCGGAGATGATCCGCGAAATCCAGGTCGAGGCGACGTTTCCCGATGGCACCAAGCTGGTCACCGTGCATGAGCCGATCCGGTAGGCCGCCTGCGACGCGTCGCTTTGGCGCCATCCGGGCGAAAGCGGCGGGCCGCCGCCGGCGGCCTCCTGTCGCCCTTGCTCGGGGTTTGGCCGGCGCGGCAATGACACAGGCGGTGCGGCGGTGATCCCGGAGAGATCTTCGCCGCTGAAGGCGACATCGAATTGAACGTCGGCCGATCGAGCGTGACGCTGATTGTCGCCAATACCGGTGACCGGCCGATACAGGTTGGCTCGCATTATCATTTTTACGAGGCCAACCCGGCGCTTGCCTTCGACCGTGAGCGGACACGCGGCTATCGTCTCGACATCCCCGCCGGCGCCGCAATGCGCTTTGAACCGGGGCAACGCCGCGAGGTTCGCCTGGTCGCCTATGCCGGCGTAAGGCGGGTTGTCGGTTTCAACGCCAAAGTCAACGGCCCTTTGGATTAGCGGGAGAAGGCCGAATGGCCACGACCCTGTCGCGCGGCGCTTATGCCGCGATGTTCGGGCCGACCACCGGCGACCGGCTGCGCTTGGCCGATACCGAGCTGATTATCGAGATCGAGAGCGACCGCACGGTTTACGGCGAAGAGGTCAAATTCGGCGGCGGCAAAGTGATCCGCGACGGCATGGGCCAGTCACAGCTTCCGCGCGCCGAGGGTGCGGTCGACACCGTCATTACCAACGCCGTGATCATCGACCATTGGGGGATTGTCAAAGCCGATATCGGCATTCGCGACGGCCGCGTCAGCGGTATCGGCAAGGCCGGCAATCCCGACATCCAACCCGGCGTCGACATCGTGATCGGGCCGGGCACCGAGGCGAT
>JAJPIH010000474.1 GCA_021324875.1 Alphaproteobacteria bacterium | reverse complement strand
CGCATCGACATTCTCCCTGGCTGGCCGGCGCCATCCTAACGCCCGACGGCAGGTCTCGGCAGCCCTTTAACGCCGTCGACCGTTCGCCGCCGGCAAGGTCGGGCTGCTGCTTGCACCGCCTTCTATTCGCGGCGGTAGGTCACGACCAACACGTCGCGATAGGCCGGCGCCGCACCATCGAGCGGTTCGACCGGCGTCACGCCGTGATAGACCCGGCTGTCATCGACAAAGGCCGCGTCCAGCGGGCGGGTCAACGTAAAGCTGCCGAGCGGACGCCTGGCGAGGTCATAGATCGTGGTTTCGCCGCTCTTGATGTTTTCGCGCCGCACCATCAGCACCAGCACCCAGTCGACGCCGTCGCGGTGCAAACCCTCGGGGGTGGGTCGCCCAGCCTCGCCCGACCTGGCCTCGATCCGGAATTGATGCAATTCGACATGCCAGGCCAGCGGCCGGTGCTCGGCCGGGGTCATGCGGTCGAACAATTCGTAGCTGGTGCCGAGGATTGCAGCCATAACCGGATGCCGCCCGATCACCTCCGTCACCGGCTCGAACCAGCGCTCGATACCGCCGTTCAACGGATTGTAGTCGCGGCTTTGGTAATGCGGCTGATGCGGCTTGCGCACAAACCCGGCCGACGTCGCGCGGTAACAGGCGAACCGGCGGCGGCGATAGCGGCCGCCATCGGCCATATAGGCATCGACGCCGAGATCGTTCCAGCTCGCGGCAAACTCGGCCCATCCTTCGAGTTCGCTCTCCCCCAACAGCAGGCACATCTCCGGTGCCTCGACAAAGGAGAACCCATCGCGGGCAATCGTGTCGGCAAGCGCGCCGAGTGAATAGGTCATCGTCTTTTCTCCTACAGCACCGCTTCGGCGATCACGCGCAACGCCGCGATATCGGCCCCCGCCAATACCAGTGATCCGATCCGGTGCTCGTCGGCCAGCGCCCGCCACACCTGCAATCGCTCGCGCACCCGCTCTGCCGGTCCGACCAGCGAAGTTTCGTCGATCAGCGCATCAGGCACTGCCGCCTCCGCCTCTCGGCGGCGGCCGGCGAGGTAATGGTCCTGGATCTCTGTCGCCGCCGCTTCATAGCCCATGCGCTTGGCCAGATCGTTGTAGAAGTTTTTTGTGCGCGCACCCATTCCGCCGATGTACAGCGCCAGATTGGGTCGGATCCGATCTCTGCAAGCGGCAAGATCGGGACCAATCGCCACGCGGACATAAGGGGCAAGATCGAAATCGGCGAGGCTCTTGCCGCCGCCCGCCTTGGCGATGCCGTCGCGCACCGGAGCGAGGATCGCCTCGGCCCGCTCCGGCGACATGAAAAACGGCAATGTGCCGTCGGCGATTTCGCCGGCCAGCCGCAATCCGGCCGGAGCAATCGCCGCGGTATAGATCTTCAGGCTCGGATCGCCGTGAATAATGCTCCGCAGCGGTTTGCCAAGACCGGTGGCGCCCGTCCCGGTATAGGGGATCTGGTAGTGTTCGCCGCGGTATTCGAGCGGCGCCTTACGTTCGAGAATTTGCCGGATGATGGCGATGTATTCGCGGGTACGGGCGAGCGGCTTGCCAAAGGGTACGCCGTGCCAGCCTTCGACGACCTGCGGACCCGACGGTCCGATGCCGCACAAAAACCGGTTGCCGGACAGCGCCTGCAGGGTCATTGCGGTCATCGCCGCACAGGCCGGGGTGCGCGCCGGCATCTGCATGATCGCGGTCCCGGCCTTGATGCGCCGGGTCTGCGCCAGGACCCAAGCGACCGGCGAGACCGCGTCGGTGCCGTAGGCTTCGCCGCACCAGACCGCCTCGTAACCCAATCGCTCGGCCTCGCGCACGAGATCCATGTCGATGCCGCTATCGGCCCCGACCCGCAGCGTCAAAGCGAGCTTCATCGTCGTCTCTCCAGCCTGTGCCGCCCGAAGGCCAACCCGAATACCAAATTGAACCGCACGCAGAGCGGCGCTAAGCCTTTGGGTTCCGGCCAAGACGGGAGATGCCGATGTCGAGTGCCGCCCTGCGCCCTCTTGCGACGCCGCCGAGCCCGGACGAGCTGGTCCAACGGGCCCGCGACCTGGTGACCGAAATCCGCGCCCGCGCCGAAGAGACCGAGCGCAACCGCCGCATCGCGCCCGAGATCATCGCCAAAATTCGCGACGCCGAACTGTTGCGGACGACCCGCCCCAGGGAATTCGGCGGCTTTGAATATGATGCCGTGGTCGCGCTCGACATCGCCCTGATCATCTCGGCCGCTTGCGCCTCGACCGGCTGGTGTGTCAACGGCGCGTTGTCGAACGGCATCTCGTTTGGTCATTACCCGATCGAAACCCAGCGCGAATTGTGGGGCGACGGCAACGATCCGTTCACCTGCGCCTGTTTTGCGCCCACCGGGACGGCGACACCGGCGGCGGGCGGCTATGTGCTCAACGGCCAATGGTCGTTCGCCAGCGGGGTCGACCATGCCAGCTGGGTCCGCCTGGGCGCGCTGATCAGGGCGCCCGACGCGCCGGCCGGGCGAGAGGGTGACGGCGCCTTTTTTCTGCTCCCGATCGGCGATGTCGAGGTGGTCGACAACTGGTTCGTGTACGGGCTGTGCGGCACCGGCAGCAAGGACATCGTGGTTCGCGACGCGTTTGTCCCCGAACATCGGGTGCTGCGCTTTGCCGAGACCCGCGCCGGCCGCACCGCGGGTACGGCGCATCACGACAACCCGCTGTACCGGCTGCCGCTTTTGGTTCTCGGCGCGTCGATGCTGGCCTCGACCGCGGTCGGCGCCGCCAAAGGCGCGCTCGCCGATTATCTCGACATGACGACCGGCCGCACGACCCGCGGCGCGCTCGCCGGTGGCGGGCTGCGGATGGCCGAGTTCGCCACCGGCCAGCTGCGCTTTGCCGAGGCCGCGGCAGCCGCCGAAGCGGCCGAGCTGATTCTGACGACCAACATCAAAAACGCGATGGCGAAACTGCGTGAGGGGGGCGAGATCACGGTTGGCGAGCGCATCCGGGTGCGCCGCGACCAGGCCTATGCCACCCGGCTCGCCTTGCAGGCGGTGGAAGCCCTGAACGCCTCGACCGGCGGCGCCGGGTTGCAGCTCTCGAACCCGATCCAGCGCGCCTGGCGCGATGTCAACGCGGTCGCCCGCCATGTCAGCCTCAACTGGGATGCGGTTGGCACGATGTACGGCCAGCACGCTCTCGGGCTCGAGCCCCGCGGACAATATTAGAGCGCTCGCTTCCAGCGTCGGCGCCGATCCGCCGGGTGGCGGGAACTCTCCCGGCCGCGGCGGCTCACAACAGGTCGCTGACCGCGTTCCAATAGCGTTTCATCGCGGCGATATGGTCGCCGAGCGAATGCCCGGCGATGCGGTGCAAATGGCCGCCCTCATAGTAATTGGCCAGGGTCAGGTGGGTGACGCCGACCGATTTCCAGAACCGCACCTGCTCGCGCCATTCGGCCTCGCCGCCGGCGCCGCACGAGACCCGCGTGTCGATCCCGATCGCCGCCGGGTCACGCCCGGCTTGTTCGACATAGCGGCGCAATGTGTCAAAGGCGGTTCTGGCGGCCTCGCCGGGCGGATAGGCGAGCGGCATCCAGCCATCGCCCCATTTGGCGCAGCGCCGCAAGGTCACATCGGCGTGCCCGCCATACCATAACGGCACCTTGCCCGCCGCCGGGCGCGGATTGATGCCGGCATCCTCGATCGTGTGCCAGCGGCCCTTGAAGCTGACATGCGGCTCGGCCCACAATTTGCGCATGACTT
>JAJPIH010000245.1 GCA_021324875.1 Alphaproteobacteria bacterium | reverse complement strand
TGTTTGATCCGACGTTCAGCGTCATCAATTGGGGCCTCTTCCGGCTCGGCATCATTCACCAGCGGATCAATTGGCTCGGCGACCCGGATCTGGCGCTGATCTCGGTGATCATCGTCAACATCTGGCGCGGCGTGCCGTTTTTCGCGATCAGCCTGCTGGCCGGGCTGCAGACCATCAGCCCCGAGCTGCACGAGGCGGCGGCGATCGACGGGGCGCGCGCCTGGCAGCGCTTTCGCCATGTCACCTGGCCATTGCTGCTGCCGGTGACCCTGGTCGTCCTGCTGTTTTCGGTGATCCAGACCTTTGCCGATTTTCAGCTGGTCTATGTGCTGACCGGCGGCGGTCCGGCCAACGCGACCCAGCTGTTTTCGACCTATGCCTACCAGCTCGGCATCGGCACCGGTTTGTTGAGCCAGGGCGCAACCATCTCGCTCGCCGTGTTTCCGGTTCTGTTGCTGGTTGTGATTGTGCAGCTGTTTTACATCCGCAGGGCTGAGACCCATTGAACAACCACTGCCACAGGGCTGGGACTGCGCCGCCGCCGTGCCGCCGCCCGCGGCCGGTCGGGCGCTCCTGCAGCACGAGGCGGCAAGCACATAGCGGATCGCGACGATGATCGAAGGGGCAAGCTGGCGGCGCTGGGTGTTTTTCTATTTTCCGCTGACCGGATTCATAGTCGGGCTGTTGTTTCCGTTTTACTGGATGGTGATCACCACCATCCGCCCCGACAACGAGCTCTACCGGCCGTGGAATGCGCCCAACTACAATCCCTTTTGGACCTGGCATCCAACCCTTTCCCATATTCGCGACCTGCTGACGCAGACCCTGTTCACAACCTGGTTGTTGAACACGATGATCATCGCCGTGTCGGCGACGCTGATCTCGCTGTTCTGCGGCCTGCTCGCCGGCTATGCCCTCTCACGCCTCAAATTCCCGTTCGCCGGCGCGCTCGGCACGGGCATTTTCATCACCTACCTGGTGCCGCAAACGCTGCTGTTCATCCCGCTTGCCGACATCATCCGCAACTTCCGGCTCGGGGATACGCCCTGGGCCTTGATCCTGACCTATCCGACCTTTCTGATCCCGTTCTGTACCTGGCTGATGATGGGCTATTTCAAGTCCATACCCAAAGAACTCGAAGAATGCGCCCGCATCGACGGCGCCACGCGTTGGAAGGCGATGCTATTCATCATCTTTCCGATCGCTATTCCCGGCATTCTGTCGGCCGGGATCTTTGCTTTCACGTTGTCATGGAACGAATTTATTTATGCACTGGTATTCCTTTCCTCGCCTGAAGAGAAAACCGTACCGGTCGGCGTGACATCGGAATTGATCCGCGGCGACGTGTTCTATTGGGGTGAGCTGATGGCGGGAGCGTTGCTCGGGTCGATCCCGGTCGCCTTTGTCTATTCGTTTTTTGTCGAGCATTATGTCGCCAGCGTGACCGGCTCGGTCAAAGGCTGATGGCGCAACCTGTGGCGGTGAAGCCCGCGACGCGCGTCTTGGGGGCCAAATCGATGGGCAATGCGGCGGGTCGTGCGCTTCTCTGCGACGAGCAAATGCGGTGAGAGAACGATCGAATGGCCGAAGTTGTCTTGCAGAGCCTTAACAAGAACTTTGAAGAAGTGTACGCGGTCCGCGATGTCAACCTGACGATCCGTGATAAGGAGTTCATCGTCCTGGTCGGGCCGTCGGGTTGCGGCAAGACCACGACCTTGCGGATGGTCGCCGGGCTCGAATCGGTGTCATCCGGGCGCATCTTGATCGACGGCAAGATCATCAACGACTTGCCGCCGATGGATCGCGACATCGCGATGGTCTTCCAGAACTATGCGCTCTATCCGCATATGAGCGTCTATGACAACATGGCCTTTGGCCTCAAGATGCGCAAATTCGACCGCGCCGATATCGGCAAGCGGGTGCAGGACGCCGCCGAAATCCTCGGCATCGAGCAATTGCTGCAGCGCAAGCCACGGCAATTGTCTGGCGGCCAGCGTCAGCGCGTCGCTTTGGGCCGCGCCATCGTCCGCCACCCGCAGGTGTTTTTGTTCGATGAGCCGTTGTCGAATCTGGACGCAAAGCTGCGCGTTCAGATGCGCGTCGAGCTCAAGAAACTGCACGACCGGCTCGGCACCACCGAGATCTATGTGACCCACGACCAGGTCGAAGCGATGACCTTGGGCGATCGGGTCGTGGTCATGCGCGACGGGCGGGTGCAGCAGGTCGGCGAACCGCTCGAACTCTATAACCAGCCGGCCAACCGCTTTGTCGCCGGCTTTCTCGGCTCGCCGGCAATGAATTTTGCCGAGGTTCAGGTGGTCGAGGAGGGCGGCGCCCTGTGGGCCGCGGATGGCGGCCTGCGCATCCAGGTGCCGCGCGAGACCGCCGGCCGGCTTGCCCGCTATACCGGCCAGCGGGTGACGATGGGGATCAGGCCCGAAGACCTGCATATCGCCACCGCCGCCGATCCGGCGGAACTGGGCTTCGAGGCGGTGGTCGAGGTCATCGAGAAGCTCGGCTCGGAAATCCTGCTCGATGTCGCGGTCGGCGAATACGCGATGGTCGCTGCGGTCGAGCCCAATATTCGCGTCAACGTTCATGAAAAGCTGCGGCTTGCGCTGAACCCGGAGCGATTGCACTTTTTTGACCCGGTCTCCGAGGCGGTGATCTGATCCGCATCGCTATTCGAGACCCGGTTTCCGGCGCTTCGCCGGGAGCGGCGACGGCAAACCAATGAATGAACGCCGAACGAGACCGGCGGCGCTTGTGAGAAGGGAGGTCAACCGATGCCAAGATTAATCGCGTTGCTGACAGCCATGGGGCTCGCCGGCGGGTTCACGATCGCGAATGCGCAGCCGGCGACAACGCAGTTTGACGGCACCTATCGCGCCGTCTCCACCACCAACGTCAACGCCACCTATACCGATCGGAACGGGCGCATGGCGGCATGCGCGCAGCGACGGCCTCCGGGGCCGCTTCATATCGAGCACGGCCAGGCCCGGTATACGACGGCGACCGGCTATAAGATCCGCGGCACGGTCGATCCGCAGGGCCAGCTGCAGATGGCGCTGATGGCGCCGTCGAATTCCAGCAATGCCGGCTCGCGGCCGCTGAGCTTGAGCGTCAGCGGCCACATCGACGCCGCCGGCACGGCCCGCGTCCGCCAGACCAGCAATTCGTGCAGCTACGATTTCGTCTGGCAACGCGTCCAATAATGGTCGGGGGTCGCGCGAGGGCGGTGCCGCGCCATCGCCGCCGGCGACAGGGGATGCGCTAGGCTGATCTGCCGGTGCTCGACAACAGCAGCGAGGGGAGGGGAGAACAATGACCGGACTTATTGCTCGGCGACGGTTTCTGCGGCTGTGCGGCACCACCGCCTTGGGTGCGGCCAGCGGCGGCCTTGCCGGGATTTTGGCGTCGCGGCGGGCGCCGGCTTTTGCCCAGGGAACCACCCTCCACTGGCTCAAATTTGTCGATTTCGTGCCGGTCTCGGACAAGCTGCTGCGTGGCAAGATCGCCGATCAGGCGCAGAAGGATCTTGGTATCAAGCTCGAGGTCGAGACCATCAACGGCGACGGCGTGCAGGCGCGCATCACTTCGGCGATCCAGTCCAAGACCGGCCCCGACATCATGATGGCGGTCAACAACTGGGCCCAGCTCTACGCCGACAGCGCCGTCGATGTCAGCGACATCGCCGAGGAAATCGGCCAGGCGCAGGGCGGTTATTACGAGACCGCCCGCGATGTCGCCAATGACGGCAAGCGATGGATCGCCATGCCCTATACGATTCTCGGGGCGATGCTGGTCAACCGCACCTCGTGGTTTCAGGACGTCGGCTCCGGCCCCGACAAATTCCCGCAGACCTGGGAGGAGTACCGCGCCATCGGCAAGCTGCTCAAACCCAAGCAGCGCCCCTATGGCCAGACCCTGGCCCACGCCTTTGGCGACGGTCCGGCATTCTGGTACCCGTATCTGTGGTCGTGGGGCGGCAAGGAGGTCGAGGCCGACGGCAAGACGGTGGCGCTCGACAGCAAAGAAACTCTTGAATCGGTCAAATTCGCGGTGCCGTTCTGGAAGGAATGCTTTGACGAGGGCGCCCTGTCCTGGGATGACGCCGGCAACAACCGGGCGTATTTATCGAACACGATCAGCTCGACCAACAACGGCGCCTCGATCTATTTGCTGGCGCGCAGCAAGCCCGACACCTATCTGACCGAGACCGGCAAGCCGCTCAAAGACGACTGCTTTCATGCGCCGCTGCCCAAGGGTCCGGCCGGGCAGTTCAGCTATCACGTGCCGTTCTCGAACATCGTACCGACCTATAGCGCCAACAAGAAGGCGGCCAAGGAATTCCTGCGCTGGTTCCAATCCAAGGACATCTATGGTCAGTGGTTTACCTCGCAGCAGGGCTTTTCGGTGGGCAGTACCAAGATGTGGGAGAACGACCCGCTGTGGAAGATCGACCCGGTCATGGCGCCCTTCCGCACGGCCGCCGAAAGCGGCCGCTTTGCCGGTTATGCCGGCCCCGCCGGTCGCGCCGCCGCCGAGACGATCTCCAAATTCATCATCGTCGACATGTATACAAAGGCCGTGCAAGGCATGGCGCCGGAAGATTCGGTCAAATGGGCGCATGGTGAACTGCTCAAGATCTACCAGGGATAACCTGAACTCGGCCGGCTCGCGCCCGGCCTTTGTCTGCCCGTGATCCTGACGCCGATCCCGCGCGCGGAATTGCCGGCGGCGCTCGACCGGTTTGCGGCCGGGCTCGCCGACCCGCTGGCGCGCGAGGTGTTTGACGAAATACGCGCCACCGCGCCCGACCGCGCCGAAGGGGTCGAGGCCGAGCGGCACCGCCTCACCGCGGTCGATTTCGCGCGGCACTGCGGCATTCCGGTGCACCCGCCGGGAACCCGGTGCCATTTCAACTGGGACGGCGTGGCGCTCGACGGGGCCACCGAGGCGTATGTCATTCTGCACGAAATCGCACATTTTCTGCTGGCGCCGCCGGCGCGCCGGCGGCTCCCCGATTTCGGTCTTGGACCCGGGCCGGATACGCGCGACCGGGCGACAGCGGCGGCCGCTGCCGTGTTGTCGCCGTTAGAGCGCGACATCGACGAGGCCGCCGCTTCGCTGCTCGGCATCCTGTGGGAGGCGCGCCTCGGCCAGCCGGCGCTCGCTTCGTTTCTCGACCAGAATTGGCTCGAAGGCCTCGAGCGTTCGGCAGCGGCGCATTTTACCGCGGTCGTCGGTCAGTTGGCGAAACGCGGATTGCTCGCGCTCGACCCGCGGGCGGAGGTTGCCGGCAGCTATCCCGCTTCGCAGACCGGCGCGATCCGGTAGTGCGACGGTCCGGGCCGCTCGCGCAGCCGCGCCAGACATTTGGCGAGCGCGTCGCTTGGCTTGGGCTCGCTCGCGAGGGCCGCACCGGCCGCCCTTCGACCGATGTGCTCGACCCGCCAGCAATCGGGCTTATGCCGATCGGCGGCGAGCCAGGTCTCGATGACCGGGCGGCGGCTGGCCATGGCTCCTCCTGTTGCCGGAGGAACGCCACCGCGGCGATGCGGTTCCGGGCCCGGCCGCGACAGCGCCTTGGTCGCCGCGTCGCGTCGAGCAGTCAGACGTTGAAGCGGAAATGAAGGATATCGCCGTCGCGGACGACGTAATCGGCGCCTTCCAGGCGCATGCGGCCGGCATCCTTGGCCCCTTGCTCGCCGCCGCAGGCGACAAAATCGTCATAGGCAATCGCCTCGGCGCGGATAAAGCCTTTCTCGAAATCGCTATGGATGCGGCCCGCCGCTTGCGGCGCTTTGGTGCCGCGCACGACCGTCCAGGCATGGGCCTCTTTGGGTCCGACCGTGAAGAACGTGATCAGATCGAGCAACTCATAGCCGGCGCGAATGACGCGGTCGAGCCCGGTTTCGGCGAGCCCCAGCGCCGCGAGATATTCGGCGCGCTCGGCCGCGTCGTCGAGCTGGGCCAGTTCGGCTTCGATCGCGGCCGAAACCTCCACCATTCGCGCACCACGGCGAGCGGCATAGTCGGCAAGCCGCGCGCTTTCGGCGTTGCCGGTGGCGGCGCTCGCCTCGTCGACATTGGCGATGAACAGCACCGGTTTGGCGGTCAACAATTGCAGGGCCGCGAGCTCTTTGCGCCGGTCGGGCGCGAGCGCGGTGCGCGCCGGCGCGCCGGCTTCGAGTGCGGCCAGCACCGGGGCGACCAGCTGGGCGAGTGCGCGCGCCTCCGTATCGCCGCCGCGCGCCCGCTTGTGGATCGCCGCGGCGCGCCGTTCGAGGCTTTCCAGATCGGCGAGCAGCAGCTCGGTCTCGACGGTCTCGACATCGCGGACCGGGTCGACCGAACCCTCGACATGAACGACATCGGCAGCGGCAAAGCAGCGCACGACATGGGCGATCGCGTCGACTTCGCGGATATGGCCGAGAAATTGGTTGCCCAGTCCCTCGCCGCGCGCCGCGCCGCGCACCAGGCCGGCGATGTCGACGAATTCGAGCTGGGTAGGAATGATCCGCGCCGATTTTGCCAGCCGGGCGCAGACCTCAAGCCGCGCATCGGGCACCGCCACGCGGCCGACATTGGGCTCGATCGTGCAAAACGGATAATTCGCCGCCTCGGCCGCGGCGGTGGCGGTGAGGGCGTTGAACAAGGTCGACTTGCCGACATTCGGCAAGCCGACAATGCCGCAGCTGAAACCCATCGCTCAGCCCGTCGCCGCCGGCGAGGGGGGCGTTGCCTCGGCGGGCGCCAGCCGGCGCGCGACTTCGCTCATAAACGCATCGGGCGCGCCGTCGAGAAGCAGCACTATCGTCTCGGCGATGGCGGCGAGCAGCGGCTCAACCCAGCCGGTCATCTCGTCCGCGGCAAAATTCTGCAACACGTAGGGCTGGACCAGTTCCTTGATGCCGGGATGTCCGACACCGATCCGGACCCGCCAGTAATCGGGGCCGATCAGCGGGTCGATCGAGCGCAGACCGTTATGTCCGGCCGCACCGCCGCCGCGCTTGACGCGCATCTTGCCGGGTCGCAGATCGATCTCGTCATGGATGACGACGATGTCCGAAGGGGCGATCTTGTAGAACCGCGCCACCTCCGCCACCGCCTCGCCAGAGGCATTCATAAAGGTCTGCGGCTTGAACAGCAGGCGGCGGTCGGCGCCGATCGGAGCTTCGGCAATCTCACCCTTGAAACGATTGCGAAAAGCCGGGAATCGGTAGCGCCGGGCAATGGCGTCGACGGCCATGAGCCCGACATTGTGCCGGTTGCGCGCATAGCGCGGGCCCGGGTTTCCCAGCCCGACGACAAGACGCATCGCAAGGTCGCTGTGGCTGAGGAAAGATCAGGCCGCGGTCCCCTCGGTGGCGGGTGTGGTCGCGGTCGTGGCGGCCTCTTCGCGCACCGCCGAGGAGGCCGCGATGCTGGCGATCGTGAAGTCACGCTCGGCGATGGTCGGTCGGCACTCGGGCGGCAGGGCGACGGCGCTGATGTGAACGCTGTCGCCGATGTCGAGCCCGGCGAGGCTGACCGTCAGATGATCGGGAATGCCCTCGACCGGGCAATTCAGCTCGATCCCGTGCCGCACGATGTTGAGAATGCCGCCGCGGCGCAACCCGATCGACTGGTCGTGATCAACAAAGACGACCGGAACCGTGACCGTGACCCTGGTCGTCGCGGCCACCCGCATGAAATCGACATGCAAC